>CACXDP010000134.1 GCA_902766445.1 uncultured Coriobacteriaceae bacterium | reverse complement strand
CGGCGGCACCTTCCTGCAGGCCGAGTCCGAGATCGCGGCCATCAACATGGTGTACGGCGCGGCCGCAGCGGGTGCACGCGTCATGACCAGCTCCAGCTCGCCCGGCGTGTCGCTCAAGGGCGAGGGCGTGAGCTACATGGCGGGTGCCGACTGCCCCGGCGTCATCGTCAACGTCGAGCGTGGCGGCCCAGGCCTCGGTGGCATCCAGCCTTCGCAGTCCGACTACTTCCAAGCAACGCGCGCCCTTGGTCACGGCGACTTCTACATGCCCGTCTTTGCGCCTTCCACGGTGCAGGAGATGGCCGACCTCATCTACGACGCGTTCGACCTTGCGGATGAGTACCGCACGCCGGTGATGATTCTGGCTGATGGCATGATTGGCCAGATGATGGAGCCCGTGCTGCTGCCGCCCGAGCGCGACCTGTCCACGCTGCCCGCGAAGCCTTGGGCTACGTCTGGCTCCGGGATGAAGCGCAAGCACAACGTCATCAACTCGCTCTACCTCAGCCCCGAGAAGCTCGAGGAGACGAACTTCGAGCGTTTTGAGCGCTACGAAGACATCAAAGAGAAGCACCAGCGCCAGGAGCTCATGAGCACGGACGACGCCGAGATCGTGGTCGTGGCCTTCGGTGCCGCCAGCCGCATCGCGCGCACCGCCGTGCGTGACGCCCGTGCCAAGGGTATCAAGGCGGGCCTCTTGCGTCCCATCACGTTGTGGCCGTTCCCGACGAAGGCCATCGACGACCTCTGCGAGTCCGGTGCGAAGGCGTTCCTCTCCGTCGAGCTCAACATGGGTCAGATGGTGCAGGACGTGCGCCTGGCCGTCAACGGTCGTGCCACGGTGGACTTCTTTGGTCGTACGGGTGGCGTGCTGCCCACGCCCGAGCAGGTGCTCGAGGCCATCGAGTGCGTCGCCGAGGGCAAGCCGGTGGTTCAGTCGGCCGAGCCTGGCACCGTGGGTTCGGTGCTTCCGCATCCCAAGCATCGCAAGAGTACCTACGAGAGGGGTGAGTAGCATGGCAAAGCCAAACAATGGCCCCGTCACGCTTCCCGACTATCAGGCTGAGCGCATCGGAAGCCAGATCGCCGAGGGCGAGACCATCAAGTCTGCCCGTCCCCACGTACTCACCGACGTGGTGACCAACTACTGCCCGGGGTGCACGCACGGCATCGTGAACCGTCTCGTTGCCGAGTGCATCGACGAGCTTGGTATCGAGGGCAAGACCGTCGGCATCGCGCCGGTCGGCTGCTCCGTCATGATGTATGACTTCTTTAACTGCGACATGATCGAGGCCGCTCACGGTCGCGCTCCTGCGGTTGCCACCGGCGTCAAGCGTGTGCATCCCGACAACGTCGTCTTTGCGTATCAGGGCGATGGCGACCTGGCCTCCATTGGCACGGCCGAGACGGTGCATGCTGCCACCCGCGGCGAAAAGATCACGGTCATCTTCATCAACAACGCCATCTACGGTATGACTGGCGGCCAGATGGCCCCGACATCCCTGCCCAACCAGGTGACCCAGACCTCGCCATATGGCCGCGACGTCAGCAAGGTGGGCTACCCCGTGCGCATCGCCGAGCTGCTCTCTACGCTCGATGGTGTCGCCTATGTGGAGCGCGTCACCTGCGACAGCCGCCCGCACATCATGCAGGCAAAGAAGGCCATCAAGAAGGCCTTCCAAAACCAGATCGATGGCATCGGCTACAGCCTTGTCGAGGTTGTCGCGACCTGCCCGACCAACTGGGGCATGACGCCGTCCGACGCCTTCCAGTGGCTGCGCGACAACATGCTGCCGTACTATCCGCTCGGCGTGTACAAGGACGTCACGGCTGACGGCTTTGCCAACGCCGCGGAGGCCGCGCTCGAGCGCGCCAAGGACTGCCCGATCGCCCAGCAGGGAAAGGAGGCCTAGAGATGGCTGAGGAGTACAACCACGAACTGCTCTGTGTGCTCTCGGGCTTCGGTGGACAAGGCCTGCTGTTTGCCGGCAAGGTCATGGCCAACTGCGGCCTTATCGACGGTCGTCAGGTCTCTTGGATGCCGAGTTACGGTCCCGAGATGCGCGGCGGCACTGCCAATTGCAGCGTGAGCCTGTCCGATGATGCCATCGGTACGCCCTTCATCACCAAGCCGACGGCGCTCATCGCCATGAACCAGCCGAGCGTCGAGAAGTTCGCTTCTTCCGTGCAGCCTGGCGGCACCATCGTCGTCGATACGACCCTCGCCATGAACGGCACCGACGGCGTCGAGCTCGCCGATGGCGTTGAGGTCATCGCCTTCAAGGCTACCGAGATGGCCGAGGCAGAGGGCTTGAAGGGTCTGGCAAACATCATCTGCCTGGGCAAACTCTGGGCAGCCACCCACTTCTGCACGCGCGAGGTTGCCGAGGCGGCCATCACCAAGTGCGTGCCGCCCAAGCGCCAGCACTTGCTCGAGCCCAACCTGCGCGCCTTCGCCCTCGGCGCCGACGCGTAGCACGTCGTGGAATGACTTATAATCTGTAACGATTGGTTTGGGAGGTCCCGCCGAACGCATTGGGCTGGGACCTCCCATGCTGTGCAATGCCCAAGCCTGCCATCATGCTGGAGGGATGCACCATGAATGCACGGGGCACAAAGGAACGCACAAAGGACGCTCTTTTCGGAGCTGGTGTACTTCCTCAAAAACACCCTCCTGCTGGACCGTGGATTTGGAGGACACGGTGCAGTACCTCGTGAGCTGCGACGTGGACGTGATCGGGACCGACAATCCTCTCCTCGTGATTGCCGCGCTCGACCACACCGACTATCGCGGAGGCCTACCGCGCATCCTGAACATCCTGCTCAACATCATGGCAAACATGGCCCGATGAATCCGTAGTTAATATTCGCGAGCCGGCCAGTAAGCCAACTGAGCCAGTCTGAGTTGGCTAGCAGGAGATAGGACAACCCACCCTACTATCACTCCACACGCGTGCATAAGGGTTAGTATGATAGACGTGAGTTTCTATCCAAAGGATGCGGAAGAAAGGAGTGACGATATGGCAAGACGACAGACGAGGGGAGGTACGCTCGTCGCGCTGCTGGCCGTGGTGTTGGTATTGATGATCGCGCCAACGATGCCGGCCCTTGCGGCCACGACCACGCAGGAGACGGGCCCCCTTACCAAGCATGCGCCGCAGACCTACGTGTACGACCTTTCCACCAGTGAGCTCACTAACGAAGGCACGGGCGAGCACATCGCGTACGGGTTCGATAACGGTAAGTGCCCCATCCTTCTGCCAGGTGATACCGTGAGGCTCATCCCCGAGCCCAACGTTCTCAACGGCAACATGGCCAAGGGCTTTATCCTTGCAGACAACAGCCACTACCCGGGTGCCAAGAACTATGAGTCTCGCGGGCCCATTGAGGTCACCAAGACCGAGATCTGGGGTGGCAAGTACTACATAACGGAGTTTGCGATTGTGGGCGAGTGCCCCGTGTGCGTTTGGAGCAACGGCGGCGGCGACTATAGCTCCCAGGAGCTGGCCGACGGTGATGCGTACGTGTATAGGCAGGGCACTCTGGACTTCATGTATTACACCGACTGGGTCAACGTCTCCTACCAGTACTGGTACGACAAGACCGGTGCTTCCCTAACCGACGAGCAGCTGGCAAGCGCCGCCTTCTATACCAACGACGAGAACCCCACGGTGTTTTTTGCCGAGGATGCGCTCGTCAACAGGTATGCCGAGAGCAACGAGACGCTGGGCCTCACGGTGCATCGCCCCTACATCGAGGGCCTCCGCTTTTACGCGGGCAACGCCGCCTGGCAAAACAACAGCGACGTCTATGATTATCGCGGGGCCGAGTGGAGCACGACCGACGGCACCTCCACTTGGGATGGCGACCATGGCGAAATCTACCCCCAGTGGAAGGGCTCGGGTGGCAGCAACCAGGTACTCGGCGGCTCCTACGAGGACGACTATGTGGTCATGCGCTTCATGTACACCGACGGAACCACGGTGACCTTTGATGCCAACGGCGGCACCATCGACGGCTACGAATCGCGCATCTACGAATTTTTCCATGGAATCACGCCGTTTTGGATCAAGGTCAACGATGGCAGCGCCGATGAGGAACTGGCCGCTGGAACCGCTTGGACGCCGGTGCGAGAGGGCTACGTGTTCTGCGGCTGGTACACTGATGCGGCCTGTACCACGCCGATGGGTAGCTTCAAGGATCAGTTCGACGAGTGGGACAGCGATTGGCCTCATAGCCCCAGCAAGGCCTATCACCTCTACGCCAAGTGGAAGCGCCAGAGCAGCATATCGCTTGCCCCCGCGACCCAGGCCTATACCGGTCGGCCCGTCTCCATGGCGTCGGTCGCTCCGGCTGTGGTCAAGGGCAGCTCCGGCGAGGTGAGTTACGAGTACTATGCAGATGAGGGTTGTACGGAGGGCGTAGAACCGGCAGATGTCGTGGCGTTGGGCACTTACTGGGTTCGTGCGACGGTTGCCGAAGACGACGAGTGGTTAGCAGCTACGAGCGAGGCCGTGGCACTCGTGGTGAAGCCGGCTGACATCGCCACTGCCGAGCTGACGCTCTCGTCGACGAGCTACACCTACAGCGGTGTAGTAAAGAGGCCCACGCCCACGCTGACGCTCGGAGGCGCCACGCTCGTCAAGGGCACCGACTACGTGGTCGCGTACCAAAACAACGTGAACGCCGGCACGGCAACTATAACCCTCACGGGAAAGGGCAACTACGCGGGCACGAAGAGCGCCAACTACACCATCAAGGCCAAGACTATCACGCCCACGGTCAAGTTCTCGGCGACGACCTACACCTACAGTGGCAAGGTTAAGACCCCCAGTGTCACGGTGACGTACGGCGATGCGACGCTCGTCAAGGGCACCGACTATGACGTCGCCTACGCATCCGGTCGTGTGAACGCGGGCACATACAAGGTGACCGTTAAGCTCAAGGGCAACTACTCCGGCTCCAAGACGGTCTCGTTCAGGGTCGCGCCCAAGGCCGTCACCCCCGCGGTGACGCTCTCGTCGTCGAGATACGTGTACAGTGGGAGTGTGCGCAAGCCGACGGTGACGGTCAAGGTCGGCTCTACCAAGCTGACGACCGAGAGCTACACGGTGGGTTACGCTACCGGGCGCAAGCTACCTGGCACCTATAAGGTCACGGTCACGCTCAAGGGTAACTACTCTGGTTCTAAGGTCGCGAGCTTCAGGATCGTCCCCAAGGCGACGACCGTTTCCATAGTGACGGCGGCGTCCAAGGCTCTCACCGTGACTTGGGCCAAACAGGCCACCCAGACCTCTGGCTACCAACTGCAGTGGTCCACGTCGAGCTCCTTCGCGAGCGGCAACAAGAGCGTCCACGTCACGAGCAACAAGACCACTTCCAAGAAGCTGACTGGCCTCTCGGCAAATAAGAAATACTACGTGCGCGTGCGTACCTACAAGGTCGTGAACGGTACCAAGTACTACTCCGCTTGGAGCGCGAAGAAGGCAGCCACCACGAAGTGACGAGTCGGCCCCGAAGGGCCAGAACCCACTGTGTGTTCTGGCCCTCCCTGAGTGGCCAGACCGTGAGCAGTAACTTCTTATGATAGCAGCCTATGAAAACGAAGTAACAACTTTTAGGCGCCCTGCTCTTCCTCGCGCTGGCGCTGGTGCCCGGAATGAGTTCGACGGCGTTGGCGGAATACCACGACGATGTGCCCGATGTAATCATGAGCGTTGATTTGACAGATGTGAGTGTTTCTGGAGCAAAGCCCTACCTTTTGAGCACAGATGAGGCGCAAGGTCCGCCGAATAAGCTTAGAAAGTTCAGCGATTGGTGGTGGCTCCGCTCGGCCGGAACCGGTGGCGATGAATGTGCCGACTGCGTGGATGAATTCGGATCGGTTTTGGGCTCATGCGTGGATGTTGAAGACAGCATACGTCCCGCTCTACAGCTCGACCTGAGCAAGGTGACGTTTGACAAGTCGACAAAGACGTTTGCGCTTCCCACCGTCCCCGTCACCGGCGTGACCCTCGAACCGAACACCGCGTAGACGGTCATCGTGGGAGATAAGGTCTCCTTTACGGCTTCCATCTCAAGCTGCTCGGCGCGGACGGCGGGCAGATCGACCTCCACAACTCGAAGGGAGAGAGGTTGGATGACGGCACCGTGACCTACGGCGTCTACGACTACTTCGAGGCTGCGTTGGCCGACGGCTCGCCGCTCACCGACGCTGAGAAGGCCGAGGTCAGGGCTACCCTCAGGTCGCAAGCGTGTGTCCGTCCTCGCCCCCTAGGGGGATTGACACGCTCAAGGACACCCCGCTCAAGTTGCGCGGCATGATGACATAAAAAAGGCCGATGGGTGGGCTAGGTCTGTCGGCCATTGCTTTTGTAACGTTGCCTTGTCGCGATCGGTTCCCATGGTGACACTCGGCGTGATGGCAGGCCAAATATATCCAGCTTTCACGCGCGGATCACACCAGATGTCATGCCGCGTGCCGTTGTTTGTCGAAATTGCTACATTTGGTGTGGTGACGGCACCAAAAAGGGCAATTCTTGCGCTGCGAGCACACCAGATGTCATGCCACGTGCCGATTCGGGGTGGGAAAGCGACATCTGGTGTGGCGGCGGGATGTGATCGCTTCCCCGCGCGCTAGCTTCAGAATCGAGTGCGTGATTGCAAATCGAGTGCGTGATTCTTGCCATCGACAAGGCCCCGAGTGCGTGGTTCGACGCCCAAATCACGCACTCGGGGCCTTCAGGATGACGCAGACCACGCACTCGATTCGAAATCATGCACTCGATTCGCAACCACGCACTCGGGTGGATAGGCCAAGGCCGCCTCTGCTAGTATTTGTGAAGGAAAACCGTTGTTACTTCCCAGATCGTGAGTGTCCCTTTTGTGGAGACGCCCGGCTCGGTGTACACTAGCAAAGCTGCTGAAATTGGGGGGTGCTGTCCCCATGGATGTGGCACACGTAGGATGTGGTCCGCTGGGGAGAGGTGCAGGGTGCACCTAGAGTTGCCGTCCCATGACCACCGAGGGTAAGGACTAGGAATGGTCAGCACGATTCTTGGCCGCAAGATCGGGATGACGCAGGTGTGGGATGAGAACGACAACGTCGTGCCCGTCACCGTCATCTTGGCAGGCCCCTGCACGGTGTCGCAGGTAAAGACCAAGGCCACTGACGGTTACGAGGCCGTCCAGATTGGTTTTGGCGACATCAAGGCGAAGAAGGTCAACAAGCCCATGGCGGGCCACTTCGCAAAGGCTGGCGTCGAGCCCATGCGTTTCCTTCGCGAGGTGCGCGTCGAGGATGCCAGCGAGTACAAGCCGGGCGATCAGGTGACGGTCGCCGACTTCGCGGACGTCAAGGCAGTTGACGTCATCGGCACGTCCAAGGGCAAGGGCTTCCAGGGCACCATCAAGCGTTGGAACTTCCACCGCGGCCCGATGACCCATGGTTCGCGCAACCAGCGCAAGCCGGG
>CACXDP010000133.1 GCA_902766445.1 uncultured Coriobacteriaceae bacterium | reverse complement strand
GACAAGACACATGCTATAGTAGTGTGCTGTCGTGCATACGCACGGCATACGACGCACGCACGACGACTCCTCGTCCGTGGTGCTCGGGTTGCAGCCACGGCCCGGGTGGTTCGAGGGGAATGACCTCGTGCGGAGGATGAACCACAGGAGGTAAACATGGCTGTAAAGATTAACATCCAGACGCTGCTCGACGCAGGGTGTCACTACGGACACCAGACCCGTCGCTGGAACCCAAAGATGCGTCCGTACATCTTTGGCGAGCGCAACGGCATCTACATCCTCGACCTCAAGCAGACCATCATCAACGCTGACCGCGCCTACACCGTGCTGCGCGAGACGGCAGCTCGTGGTGGCACCGTGCTCTTCGTCGGGACGAAGAAGCAGGCGCAGGAGGCCATCTCCACGCAAGCCCAGCGTGCTGACATGCCCTACATCAATCAGCGTTGGCTCGGTGGCATGCTCACCAACTTCGTCACCATGCGTTCTCGTATCGACCGCATGGAGGAGCTCGAGACGATGGTGGAGGACGGCCGTATGGCCGAGCGCGGCAAGAAGGAGCAGGCCGTGCTGACCAAGGAGCTCGAGAAGCTTCAGCGCAACCTCGGTGGCGTGCGCAACATGAAGTCCCTTCCTCAGGCAATCTTTGTAGTCGATACCAAGCGTGAGGAGATTGCCGTCAAGGAAGCCAACCGCCTGCACATTCCCGTCATCGGACTGCTCGACACGAACTCCGATCCCGATGTCATCGAGTATGGCATTCCGGCGAACGACGACGCCATTCGCTCGGTCTCGCTCATGTGCGAGCTCGTAGCTGACGCCGTACTCGCAGGTGCGGGCAAGGAGCAGATCAGTGCCGAGGAGATGGTCGCTGGCGAGACGACGCCTGCCGTCGAGGCCGTTGAGGAGCAAGCCGATCAGGCCGAGTAACCCGTAAAGCCAATTATTAGTGTCAAGGAGGCAACAACATGGCCAAGGTAACTGCTGCTATGGTCAAGCAGCTTCGTGAGATGACTGACTCCCCGATGATGGAGTGCAAGAAGGCCCTCGTAGAGGCCGATGGTGACATCGACAAGGCCGTAGACGTCCTGCGTACGATGGGTCTGGCCAAGGCGGTCAAGCGCGCTGGTCGCGACACCAACGAGGGCACCATCGCCGCATACGTGAGCGATGACTACAAGTCTGGCGCCCTGCTCGAGCTCACCTGCGAGACTGACTTCGTGGGTTCGAACGCCAAGTTCTGTGACTTTGCGACCGAGCTTGCCAAGGTCGTCACCGAGCTCTCTCCTGCTGATGTGGACGCACTGCTTGCTGCCGAGATGAATGGCAACACTGTTGACGCTGAGCTCAAGGAAATGATCCATGTCATCGGCGAGAACATGAAGATTCAGCGCTTCGAGCGCGTTGAGATTTCCAAGGGCGCTCTTGTGAGCTACATCCACCACAACGGCAAGCTCGGTGCCATGGTCGAGTTCTCGTTCGAGAATCCCGAGACCGCCGAGAATGATGAGTTCAAGACGTTCGCGCATGACGTTGCCATGCAGGTCGTCGCAGCAGACCCTGCGGGAGCTACGCGTGAGTCCGTGCCTGAGAGCATCGTTGAGCACGAGAAGGAGATCTATCGTGCACAGGCTGCCGAGTCCGGTCGTCCCGAGAAGTTCTGGGATGGCATCGTGAACGGTCGTCTGAAGAAGTTCTTTAAGGAGCGCGCTCTTACCGAGCAGGATTTCGTCAAGAACCCTGACATCACGGTTGGCGACTTGGCCAAGCAGGTCTCCGCGAAGGTCGGCGACGAGATTAGCATCGTGTCCTTCGTACGCTTCCAGTTTGGCGCATAGGTAACCGCCTCATAGGAATGACTACACGGTCCCCTTCGATTTCGTATAGAGAATCGAAGGGGATCGTTTTTGTGCGATACGATAACATGTACACTCGTCGTGAGCGCTTGCTGTGGGGTACCCATTGCTCGTCATTCTGCTAGACTGTGATGGGTCACGATGGATGGAGGAACACAGTGGATATTACGTACAAGCGCGTTCTGCTCAAGCTCTCGGGTGAGGCGCTCATGGGTTCAGGAGAGTATGGGATAGACCCAGCTGTATTGAAGCGTACGGCCGATAGTGTCAAGGCGGGCCATGATGCTGGCGTGCAGATTGCCATCGTAGTTGGTGGCGGCAACATCTTCCGTGGGGTTGCCGGAGCGGCGGCAGGCATGGATCGTGCGCAGGGTGACAACATGGGAATGCTCGCGACCGTCATCAACTGCCTCGCTTTGCAGGATTGCTTTGAGCGCAGTGGCATGGATTGTCGCGTGATGAGCGCCATCGAGATGCGCCAGGTAGCGGAGCCGTTCATTCGCAGGCGGGCGATTCGCCACTTGGAGAAGGGCCGCATCGTCATCTTTGCCGCAGGGACGGGCAATCCATACTTCACGACCGATACAGCTGCTGCCCTTCGTGCGTGCGAGATTGACGCAGAGGTGCTTATGAAGGCCACCAAGGTCGATGGCATCTACGACGCAGACCCCGTGACGCATCCCGAGGCACAGAAGTTTGATACCATCACCTATGCAGAGGTGCTGTCGCGTGGACTCCAGGTTATGGATGCTACGGCAACCGCGCTCTGCAAAGACAACCACATGCCCATTGTGGTGTTCAATATGGAAGACACGGAAGCGTTCGCAATGGCACTCCGTGGGGAGCACGTCGGTACCACTGTCATCGAAGGGAACGGTGAGTAACATGAGCAAGCATACGGATTCGGCTGAGGAGCGCATGGACAAAAGCATCGACTCTCTGAAGTACAACTTCGGGAAGGTGCGCACGGGTCGTGCCAATCCTCGTATTCTTGATTCCATCAAGGTGGACTACTACGGCGTTCCGACGCCCATTACTCAGCTTGCCGGTGTCAAGGTCCCCGAGGCCTCGATGCTTGTGATTGAGCCGTGGGACAAGTCCTCCCTGCGCAATATCGAGAAGGCCATCCGTCAGTCTGACTTGGGTATTACTCCCTCCAACGATGGCCATACCATTCGCCTCCCGTTCCCCCAACCTACCGAGGAGCGCCGCCGCGAACTCGTGCGTGACTGCAAGCAGCTTGCCGAGGAGGCACGCATTTCCATCAGAAATGCTCGTAAGGATGCCAATCGTGCGATTGACCGTGACGAGGAACTCTCGGAGGACATGCAGTCAGGCGAAAAGAAGCGCATCCAGAAGCTTACCGACGAGTACGTGGGCATGGTAGATGATCTGCTCAAGCAAAAGACCGCCGAGGTCATGGAGATTTAGGTGGAATTCGACGAAACTAAGCTGCGAGAGTTCTATTCTGAGGCACCTGCCGACGTCAGTCTCGCTGACATCGACCTCGGAAGGATACCCAGACATGTCTCGTTGATCATGGACGGCAATGGGCGGTGGGCCGAGGCGCGTGGCCTGCCGCGCAGCGAGGGACATGTGGCGGGTGTCGATTCGCTCCGCGAGACGGTCACGACGAGCGTGAGGCTAGGCATCGACGTGCTCTCCGCATACGCATTCTCCACCGAGAACTGGCGTAGGCCACAGAAGGAAGTAGACCTCCTCATGCACCTCTTTGCGACGACGTTGCTCAATGAGCTACCGCTCTTCTATCAGGAGAACGTGCAGCTGAGGTTTTTGGGTGACATCACGTCGCTTCCCAAGGCGACGCGCGAGGTTTTTGAGGAGGGTTTGCAAAAGACATCTTCTCATACGGGGATGGTATTTGCACTTGCCGTCAACTACGGTGCGCGAGCAGAGCTTGCGAGGGCGGCTCGTCTCATCGCTGAAGACGTGCGCGCGGGTAGGCTCGATGTGGGGGACGTGGACGAGAGCGCCGTCGAACAGCGTCTCTATACGGAAGGTCTGCCTGACCCCGAGTTGCTCATACGGACGTCGGGCGAGTTACGTCTGTCGAACTACCTGCTTTGGCAGCTTGCCTATACTGAGTTCTACGTGACGAGCAAGCATTGGCCTGACTTTGACCGTTGGGACATGTTGAGGGCCATACGTGCATATCAAGGCCGCGACAGACGCTTTGGGGGAGTTGCTGCATCGTGAGCAAGGAAAAAGGGAGCAAGAGCGATGCCGTTGGCCTCGAGAGGGGCATAGAGCGGCTCGAAAGCAGGCGTGACTCCAAAGAGGAGCGTCGCGTGGCGGGCGAGCTCAAGGGGCAGCGTGCACGTGGATGGACCGAGAAGTTATTGACTCGTGTCCTCTCCGGCATCGTATACGTGGTGGTCATCGTTGCATGCATCGTGTGGGGTACGATTCCTACTGCTATCCTTCTTGCGGCGATGGGATGGGTCTGCTGTTCGGAATTCTTCAGGATTTCTCGCATGATGGGCAGGCGTCCGTCGGAGATTCTGGGATTGGCGTTTGCGTGCGTGTTTCCGCCGGTAGCTGCCCTATGGGGGAGCTCAATGGTGGTGTGCGTTACGTTTGTCCTCTTTCTCTGTGTTGCGACATGGTTCGTTCTAAATCCTCGTGCGAACTTAGCGGATGCCGCAATCAACCTGTTTGGCCCCCTGTACACCTCGTTGACCCTATCATGCCTTGCGATGATACGTGCAAGTGATGCGGGCATGGGCGGGGCAATCGTGACGCTTCTGACGATTGGGTCGATTTGGGCGGAGGACTCCTGTGCTTATCTCGTGGGATCTCTGTTTGGAAGACACAAGATGGCTCCGCGCACGTCACCTAACAAGAGTTGGGAGGGGTTCTTTGGAGGGCTCATCGGGACCGTTGCAGTGTGGTGCGTAGGCGCGCTCTTCCTCGACGTACCGGGGCTGACCTTGCCACTTGCTTTGGCGGTGGGACTCTTGGAGGGCATAGTCGCGGTTGTGGGAGACCTTTTTGAGTCGCGTATCAAGCGTGGCGTGGGGGTGAAGGATTCCGGAAACATCCTGCCGGGGCATGGTGGAATGCTCGATCGCACGGATTCCATCCTGTTTGGCAGTGTCGTCACCTACTATATGTTATTGTTTGGGGGGATTCTCTGATGCCCGACGGACGTCTGCGCGTTGCCGTGCTTGGATGCACGGGATCGATTGGGACGCAAGCCCTCGACGTCTGCGCCCAGCATGCCGATAAGCTAAGGGTCGTCGCGCTTACGGCACACTCGTCCACTGACGCCCTCGTGAAGGCAGCTCGTGCACACGGTGCCCGCTTCGTGGGTATCGCTGACACCGCGCATGCCACAGATACTGCGCTGCAAGAGTTGCCTGAGGGCTGCGAGCTTTTCGTGGGAAGTGAGGCTTGTGCTGAGCTAGGGTGCTTGGACGAGGTGGATTGCGTCGTGCTCGCCGTCGTAGGATTTGCGGGCATCGAAGCTGCGCTCAAGGCGATTGCAGCTGGAAAGACCGTCGCGTATGCAAACAAGGAGTCGTTGGTGTGCGGTGGAGATCTGCTCATGCCTCAGGTGAGTGCGGGGCAGCTCGTGCCGGTGGACTCCGAGCACAGCGCGATATTCCAGTGCCTGCAAGGCGAGCGAGACGTGGACGTCCGGCGACTGTGGCTCACCTGCTCAGGTGGTCCGTTCTATGGTTTGGGCCGCGAAGAGCTTGCGCACGTTACCGCTGCCCAAGCGCTTGCTCACCCCACGTGGACCATGGGGGCAAAGATCACCATCGACTGCGCGACTCTCATGAACAAGGGCTTGGAAGTTCTGGAGGCACATCATCTCTTTGGCGTGGACATAGATGACATCCGAGTGCTGATACACCGCCAAAGCCGGATACACTCCATGGTGGAGTTTGTCGATGGATCGGTGAAGGCCCAGCTTGGCCCGTCCGACATGCGAATTGCGATTCAATACGGCATGAGCTATCCGCAGCGTTGGGATGCGCCGTGCGAGCCGCAGGACTGGTGCCAAGAGCCAGCGTTGAGCTTCGGTAAGGCGGATGAGGTCGCATTCGGTTGTCTCCGCCTGGCTCGCGAGGCAGGCAGGGCGGGCGGCACGCTGCCGTGCGCGATGAACGCCGCAAATGAGGTTGCCAACGACGCTTTTAGGCGTGGTGCGTGTGGTTTTCTTGACATCGAGCGGATTGTGGCCTCCGTGATGCACGAAACATGCGTGGAGCGGGTAGAGTCCCTACAACAGTTGAGGGATTGCGATGCCCGTGCGCGCGAAGCGGCGCGAAGGGCGCTTGCGGAGGTTTAGCATGAATATGCTCGTCGGTGGTCTGTCCGCCGTGTTTTGGGGGGTCTTGTTGCTCTCCATACTCGTCTTTGTGCATGAAGGCGGACACTATCTGGTGGCACGGCTCTTTCGGGTTCGCGTGACCGAGTTCTACTTGGGTCTGCCGTGTCGTCTGCGGTTGTTCCACAAGAGTCGCTCGCATGGCACCGAGGTCGGCATCACACCCATCCTGCTCGGCGGTTACAATCGCATCTGTGGCATGGAAGGCGAAGCAGATGACGAGCTGCTTGCGGGCGCATTTGCAATCGTGCAGCGTGAGGGGCGGGTAAGTGCCGAGGATGTTGCAAAGGAGCTCGACATAGAGATCGATCATTCGTATGCCCTGCTCGTGACATTGAGTGACTGGGCTGCGATACGTCCCTACTATGATCCTGAACTGGGAGAGAAGCCGACGCAGCGAGATTACCCGCGATCCTTTGAAGCTCTTGCGCGTGACGCTAATATGCTAACCGAGTATGATGACGGACACGACTTCGACTCGCAGGGCTCGACAGGAGCTGCGGAGGCGCGACCGTTGTCGAATGCCTCGGCACAGCTTGAGGCCGAGCGAAGCCGCACGTATCTGGGTTGTGGCTATCTCAAACGCATGGCGATACTGGCGGCGGGTCCTCTCGTCAACATATTGCTTGCGCTCATGCTCGTGACGGGTACACTTCTCTGCACTGAGTATAGACTTCCGCTGAACACGAACGAGGTGGGAGAGGTCGTCGAAGGCTCGCTTGCCGAGACGGCAGGCATCAAGGCAGGCGACAAAATCGTGTCGGTTGCGGGAGAGGCCATCAGCGATTGGGATGGTGTTTCGGTCGCTCTTGACGCGGCGCGCAAGGCTGGTAAGGACTTCTCCATGGTGGTCGACCGTGGTGGCAAGGAGCAAACGATCGCGATAGATCTGCCGGAGGGGGAGAGCGTGGACGCAATCGGCGTGGTGCCAACCAGCGAACCGTATCACCTCTCGCTTGTGGAGGCCGTGCAGGGTGCGTTCGGTTATGCGGGCATGGTCGCATCGTTTGCGCTCAAACTCATCATGCCTCAGCACACCATGGAGGTGCTCGAGACCTCCAGTTCCATCGTGGGTATCTCGGTGATGGCCTCCGAGGCGGCGTCAGCGGGCATCGCTGATGTCATAGCGTTCATGGCGGCGATTTCCATGTCGTTGGGATTCATGAACCTGCTCCCCATCCCACCGCTTGATGGGGGCAAGATGCTCATCGAGACGATTCAGCTCATCATTCGCCGCCCGCTGCCCATGCGCGTGCAGACGGCAATTAGCTACGTAGGTCTTGCGTTCTTTGCATTCATATTCGTCTTTGTGGTGCGAAACGACCTGATTCGTTTCGTGTGGGGGTAGAACCATGACGTTGGAAAGGCTTGATTCGAAAGCAGAACGGCATACGCGCACGGTCATGGTGCGAGACGTTGCGGTGGGTGGTGGCGCACCGGTGAGCGTGCAGTCCATGTGCACGACCGACACGGCCGATGCGGACGCGACGCTTGAGCAGATTAAGCGGCTTGTCGATGCTGGTTGCGAGATCGTGCGGGTGGCCGTGCCAAATGCCGACGCGCTTGACGGCTTCGAACGCATCTGCGCTGAGTCGCCCGTGCCCGTGGTGGCGGACATCCACTTCGATCACAAGCTCGCCATAGCAGCGGCTGAGCGTGGGGCAGATGCGTTGAGGATCAATCCTGGCAATATCGGCTCCGTCGAGCGCGTGGATGCTGTCATCGATGCGGCCACGCGGGCGGGGATTCCCATCCGCATAGGCGTCAACGCTGGCTCGCTCGATCCCAAGGTTGCCGAGATGGAGGGTCTCTCGCTTGCGGAGCGGCTTGTTCTGTCGTGCGCCTCGTTCGTTGAACACTTCGAGGCTCGCGGCTTTACCAACGTCGTGCTTTCGGCCAAAGCGCATTCCGTGCCGGTGACCATAGAGACCTACCGCATGCTGGCGGAGCGTCTGCCTGACTTCCCGCTCCATGTCGGCGTCACCGAGGCGGGCACACTGCGACAGGGCACGGTAAAGAATTGCGCCGCAGTAGGTGTGCTGCTTGAGGAGGGTATCGGCGATACCATGCGCCTGTCGTTGACGGCCGACCCCGTCGAGGAGGTCCTCGTTGCATGGGAGTTGCTAGGCGCGTTGGGCTTGCGCCGCCGCACACCTGAGCTTGTAAGCTGCCCCACCTGCGGTCGTACGCAGGTGAACCTCATCGGCATGGCTGAGGAGGTTGAGCGACGTTTGCAGGAGGTACGCGTGCCGATAAGCGTCGCCGTAATGGGATGCGTCGTGAACGGTCCCGGCGAGGCGCGCGACGCTGACATTGGCATCGCGTGCGGGCAACACAAAGGTGTCATCTTCGTGCATGGGGAGCCGTTGCGCACGGTGCTGGAGGATCAGTTGGTTGACGAGCTCTTCTTGGAGATACGGAAGCGCTTTTGACGAGGAAGGAATCAGGTTGAAGACGTATGCAAAGATGAGCGCGACCTACGCGCCGACGCTCAAGGAGGATCCGGTAGAGGCGGAGCTCGCGAGCCACAAGCTTCTGCTCCGCGCGGGTATGATTCGGCGCGCTGCGGCAGGTTTATATAGCTATTTGCCGCTCGCGTGGCGCTCGATTCGCAAGATCGAAGAGGTCATCCGCGAGGAGATGGAAGCCATCGGCGCACAGGAGATGCTTGTGCCCATGGTCGTGCCGGGAGAGATGTGGCAAGAGTCAGGGCGTTGGGACGTGTATGGTCCTGAGCTGCTGCGCATGCAAGACCGTCACGAGCGCGACCTCGTGATGGGTCCCACGCATGAGGAAACCTTCACTGACCTCGTCAAGAATGAGCTGCGCAGCTACAAGCAGCTCCCCGTGACGCTCTATCAGATTCAGGACAAGTTCCGCGATGAGATTCGTCCGCGCTTTGGCCTCATGCGTGGGCGCGAGTTCATCATGAAGGACGCCTACAGCTTCGATGCCGACGTTGCGGGCATGCAGAAGAGCTACGAGGACCAGAAGGGTGCCTATGCACGCATCTGCGAGCGCTGCGGCCTGAAGGCATTGCCGGTCGTAGCTGACTCCGGACAGATTGGTGGCGACACGAGCGTGGAGTTCATGGCGCTAGCGGAAGCTGGAGAAGCGGCGCTCGTGTGGTGCGACTGCGGATTTGCGGCCGACGTTGAGGCTGCGCGCGCGGGCATTCATGTGGATGAGGGGCCGGGGACGCAGTGCGAGCGCGTTGAGACGCCTTGCGAGGGTACCATCGCTGCTTTGGCAGCATTCATGGGGGTCACGGAGTCTGCCTGTCGCAAGAGCTTCGCCATCATTGCGGAGGACGAGACTCCAGTGCTCTGCCTGCTGCCTGGTGACCACGAGCTTTGCGAGATAAAGGCCGAGCATGTGTTTGGCCATTATGACGCCATGAGCGAGGAACAGATGGCTGAGTACGGTCTCGTGAAGGGATATATGGGGCCGATTGGGGCTGACAAGCGCGTTCGTGTGGTTGCGGACATCTCTCTGCGCGACTCCAAGCGCTGGCTCGTAGGAGCGAACGAAGAGGGATGGCACATTCAAGGTGCCTGTCCGGGTGTGGACTTTGAGGTCGACGAGTGGCTCGATCTCGCGGAGGCCAAGGAGGGCGATGCGTGTCCTGAGTGCGGCAAGCCCCTCAAGGAGGCACGTGGCATCGAGGTGAGCCAGGTCTTCCAGCTCGGTACCAAGTATTCGGAGGCCATGGGTGCCACCTTCATGGACGAGAACGGCAAGGAGAAGCCGTTCCAGATGGGCTGCTATGGCATCGGTGTGAGCCGCATGCTGCAGGCTGTGGTAGAACAGAGCCATGACGAGCAGGGCATCGTGTGGCCGGTATGCGTGGCCCCGTATGAGGTCGCCGTCGTTCCTCTTGACGTGAAGGGCGAGGTCTGGGAGGTTGCGGATCGTGTTGCGACTGAGCTTGTAGACGCTGGGATTGAGGTTGTGGTGGATGATCGCAAAGAGCGCGCAGGCGTGAAGTTCGCCGATGCCGACCTCATGGGCTTCCCGTACCAGGTCGTGCTTGGACGTCGCGGCATCAAGGCCGGGATGGCAGAGATCAAAGACCGCAAGACGGGGGAGCGTACCGATGTGGCACTTACTGACGTGACCAGCTGGCTTGCCGAACGCATTACCGCGCAGCGCTTCTAGTCGATCATCGATTGCCGAGTTGCTCACGAAAGGGGCGGCACACGAAGGAGGTTGGTCTTCGTGCGCCGCCCCTTGTTTGTTCGCGAAGTACCATGAAACCGAAGGTCCAAAAAAGTCAAAATTGGTGCTTGACTTACGAGAAAGAACGTCGTATATTATCCCTTGTGCCAAGGGGAATTAGCTCAGCTGGGAGAGCGCATGACTGGCAGTCATGAGGTCACGGGTTCGAGCCCCGTATTCTCCACCAAGACTTCTTCGCAGGTAAACAGGTTTGTTTACCTGCTTTTTTTGTTTATGATTGTATTTAGGAACTCGTTTGCCTTTGGCGTGGCTGCAAGAAAGTAAAACTATCCAACCAAAAGCAGGTCAGGCAAACACCTGACCTGCTGAGTTTCTGGTGGGCCCAGAGAGATTCGAACTCCCAACCCAGGGATTATGAGTCCCCTGCGCTAACCGTTGCGCCATAGGCCCTTACGTGAGCATATGCTAACACAGTTCCGCCTGTTTTGCCACTGGCCATTTGCGCTTTCTTCCGTTTGCCCATACTATGCTGCTGATAAGGCTCACTGTGCTACACTCAATTTGTCTGTAAAATTCGGAAAGGAGATAAACGGTGTCATCGGAAGCCAAGCGGGTCAAGCTCTTGACCCTTGCAGAAATGTTTTTGGGGCTCATCGTTTTGGTGGGTGGCATCGTAGCGGCCGCTATGGGCCCGTTGGATATGATCGCAGGTCTCGCTCTTGCTTGTGAAGGTATTGTCGGATTGATATTTGGCGCGAAGGGTGCGCTCATTGCCAACGTTCCGGCTCGCATTGGCAAATTGGCACGTATCGCGCTCATCGTGCAAATCGTGCAAATCCTTGCCTGTGTGGCAATTGTATACATTACAGGTGCAGACGAGCAGCACGAGCTTGTGGCGATTGCTGGTGGGGTGCTTCTGCCTGTCATATCACTTGTGATTCTGCTCCTTTCTCGTGGGATGGCAAAGCGCGCGGAGCGTTAAGCACTTTCTATGAGGTGAGGAAGGATCGCCCACGCTAGCCCTTCACAAAAGGAACGCCCCCAGAACGCAGTTCAAAGCGTCCCGGGGGCGTCGTTTTGGCAGTAAGCCCTGCGTTAGTCGCCGAAGTTGATGCCGAGAAGTTTAGCCTGCTTCACGAGCTGGCTCTCGGGATCGACGGTCTTCAGGCGGCCGGCGACGATGTCGAGCGGAACGCGCACAATAGCGCGGTTCTTGTCGGCGACCATAAAGCCCCACTCACCATTGAGGATGCCCGAAGCAGCCTCGACGCCGACCTGCGTGGCAAAGACGCGATCTGCGGCGCAGGGCTGACCACCGCGCTGGGTGTGGCCGGGGACGGCGACGCGAATCTCGCGGCCGGTCTTTTCGAAAATCTCGTTTGCGATTTCGTAGGCGACGGAGTGCCCGCGTGCGGCAACCTTCTTCTTGTACTTCTTCTTGGGAAGCTTCGCGTCCTGTTTGGAGATGGCGCCTTCAGCTGCCACGATGATGGAGAATCGGCTGCCCGTGCCGTCGCGATGCTCGATGGTCTCGACGACCTTGTCGATGTCGTAGGGAATCTCGGGCAGGAGGATGACGTCGGCGCCGCCGGCGATGCCTGCGTACAGCGGAATCCAGCCAACCTTGTGACCCATGATCTCGATGACGAATACGCGGCCATGCGAGCTGGCAGTGGTGTGGATGTCGTCGATGCACTTGGTGGCAATCTCGATGGCAGAGTCAAAACCAAAGGTGTAATCGGTGCCCCAAGTATCGTTGTCGATGGTCTTGGGCAGAGCGATGACGTTCAAGCCCTCCTCGGAGAGGCGGTTGGCCGTCTTGGTCGAACCGTTGCCGCCACCCATGACAAGGCCGTCGAGCTGGAGCTCTTTGTAGGTCTGCTTCATCGAGGCAACCTTGTTGAGTCCGTCCTCGGTCGGCACGTCAAGGAACTTGAACGGGGTACGGCTCGTGCCGAGCATGGTACCGCCCTGTGTGAGAATGCCCTTGAAGTCGAGGGGCGTGAGCTTCTTGTAGTTTCCATAGATCATGCCGCGGTAGCCGTCCAGGAAGCCATAAATCTCCACTGGCCCGTTGTACTGCGCGTAGAGCGTTTTCGCCACACCGCGCAGAGCAGCGTTCAGCGCCTGGCAGTCACCGCCACTCGTGAGCATTCCGATTCTGAGCATGGGATATCCTCTCGTTTGGGTACACAACAAACTACACAACAAACGCCATTTTGGCATGCGGTTTTTTCGACGGTATTTCCAAGGACGAAATAAAGACGAAATGCACTAAATTGATACGCGAACGGAGCGCGCGCTTACTTATCGTCGGGGTGGCGCCCATCATACTCAACGACGATGCTGACGATATCTGCAAACAAATCGTTGGGATTGATGCCTAAGGCCTTCGCATAATCAACGAGTTCGGTCGCAGCGAGTGACCTGTGGCCATTCTCGATCTTGCTCACCAAGGGTCGCTTTACCTCAAGCGCTTCGCTTATGCTCAGCTGCTGAATGCCATTTTTCTTGCGCAGCGAGGCTAGATGCCGACCTACTGCCTTATCGAGATCGAGTTTGCGTATTTTTCGATGAAGCGAAGTACCCATAGCACATAAAATTATGCATAGTTGTGAAAGTTCCAAAATGGAACATTTCGGATCCGTGGCTGTTTCCTTCTGCGAAAGTTATGAGGTTGTTACTCAGGTTGCCACGCAGAGATGTGACCTGACTATTTGCGCTACGCTATTCTGTCGCAAAAGAAAGGCGGTTCCTATGCGGGTTGCAGACGTGCATGTGCACATATATCCCGAGAAGATATCGGCCAAGGCTGCTCAGAGCATCGGAGACTTCTATCACGTCAGAATGGCTGATGAGAATGGTTCGGTCGCGTGCCTTCAGAGCAGACTTGATACCTGCGACATCGAGCGCTGCGTGGTACATTCGGTGGCCGTGCGCCCCGGTACGGTTACGAGCATCAACGACTTCATTGCCTCCGCCTGTTGCGAGCATCCGCAACTCGTGGGGTTCATGACCCTGCACCAGGACACATCGGACATGGCGGCAGAGATCGATCGTGCCTGCGAGCTTGGGCTTAAGGGCATCAAGCTCCATCCCGACTTCCAGCGTGTAGACATGGATGACGATCGGCTTATGGTTGCCTATGAGATTGCCGAGAAGCGCGGCCTTCCCTTGATCATTCATTGCGGGGACTACCGTTACGACTACTCGCATCCGAGCAGACTCAAGCGAATTCTGCACGAGTTCCCAGACCTTGTGGTCGACGCTGCGCACTTTGGCGGTTGGTCCGTGCAGGACTACGCCCTCGAATTCTTGGAAGACGAACGCTGTTTCTTGGATGTGTCGAGTTCCATGCGGTATCTGGGGCCGAGACGAACGCGTGAGCTCATAGAGTCGTACGGGTTCGATCGCATCCTCTTTGGCTCAGACTTCCCCATGTGGACACCTGCCGAGGAGTTGGAGTTCTTGCGCTCATTGGGGTTTGCGGAGGCGGAATTGGAGCGCATGTGCTGGCACAACGTCGAACGTTTCCTGGGGATGAGTCTGGACTAGGGGAGTACGTGAGATGCACAAAAAGACCTGGGCAGAGGCGTTGGACGATTTCGTCGACGACGTGCGGAGCTACGTTGCGCATGTCGCCGTGTATGTGCGCGCCCTTGTGCGTTGGCTCGTGGCGTCGGGAATCATCGGTGTGCTCTGCGGTCTTCTGGGCTCGGCATTTCACATGGGCGTCGAGTTGGCGACGGAGTATCGTCTGGCGCACCTCTGGGTGATTGCGACCTTGCCCGTGGCGGGTCTTCTGGTCGTTGGCATCTATCGTCTGCTGCGGGTTGATGGGCAGAGCACTGACACCGTGATCGAGCAGATACGTACTGGTGAGGGATTGTCGCTGCGGTTGTTGCCCGCAATCTTTGCCTCCACTATCGTTACCCATCTGGCCGGTGGCTCGGCTGGACGAGAAGGCGCAGCCTTGCAGATGGGTGGCACCATCGGTCTCGGGGTTGGTCGTGTGCTGCGTCTAGACGAGCGCGACCTGAGCACGGCGACCATGGCGGGCATGTCGGCGTTCTTTTCTGCGCTCTTTGGCACACCGATTGCGGCGACCGTCTTTGCTATGGCCGTCATCAGCGTCGGCGCAATATACCACGTCGCGTTCGTACCCTGTCTCATATCCTCGCTCGCGGCATATGGCGTATCGCTTATGCTCGGTGTCGAGCCTACTCGCTTCGTGGTGGCCATGCCGTCTGCCGACCCGTTGACGATTGCTCGCGTTGCAGTGCTTGCCTGCCTCTGCGGTATGCTTTCCGCGCTCTTTTGCGAGGTGGTGCATGGTTGCGAGCGCTTGGCTCACTCCCACATTGCCAACCCATGGACGAGGGCTTTCGTGGGAGGATGTCTGCTGCTTGGGTTGACGTTCGCGCTCCGGACGGAGGCTTATAACGGTGCGGGCATGGGGGTCATTCTCCAAGCCGTCGAGCAAGGCAAGGCGGAGCCACTGGCGTTCGTGTGGAAGATGCTGTTTACCTCCATCACGCTGGCAGTCGGCTTCAAAGGTGGCGAAGTTGTGCCGTGCTTCTTTATCGGTGCGACTTTTGGTTGCGTGCTGGGACCGCTGTTGGGCCTGCCAGCGGGGTTTGCGGCTGCCGTGGGACTGATTTCGGTCTTTTGTGGGGCGGTAAACTGTCCGATTGCCTCGACGATTCTAGCCATCGAGCTTTTCGGTGCTGAGGGGCTGCCGTACTTTGCAGTCGCAGCAGGATTCTCGTTTGTGATGTCGGGCTACTATGGTCTATACAATTCGCAGCGCATACTCTACGACAAGCTCAAGGCGACTTTCATAGACGCCCATGCCAATGCCTACCACGAGAGTGATTCCTCGGCATGACCACGATCCCACAGCGGGATTGTGGTCACTTTTGACCACAATCCCGCTGTGGGATCGTGGTCATCTGCGCTATCATTGATGCGCTGTACAAGTAGGTCCCGGAACTCATGACTTGGTGAGCCCTTGCCCCTCCTGGGGAATTATGATCGGGAATCGAGTCGCCGGGCAGGTCCCAGGAGGAGCGTATGAAGCCATATCTTTTGGAATCGTCTGATGTGCTCGCGGAACAGAGTACGAACGTTGAGAGCGGCCTTTCGGTTGCTGAGGCAGGGGCTCGACTAGACAAGTTCGGGCCCAACAAGCTCGATGAGGGCGAGAAGACGCCACTTTGGAAGCGCTTCTTTGAGCAAATGGCCGATCCCATGGTCATCATGCTCATTATCGCGGCTATCATCTCGGCCGTGACGGGCGTAGCGCAAGGCGAGGCAGACTTTGCCGATGTCTTCATCATCCTGTTTGTGGTAGTGCTCAACTCCGTGCTTGGCGTGGTGCAAGAGTATCAAGCCGAGAATGCGCTCGCGGCCCTGCAAGAGATGAGTGCCGCTCAGTCTAAGGTCATCCGTGACGGTCGTCAGCTCACGGTGCCCTCCGCTGAGGTCGTTCCCGGCGACATCGTGGTGCTTGAGGCAGGAGACGCCGTGCCCGCCGACTGCCGTATCATCGAGAGCGCGTCCATGAAAATCGAGGAGAGCGCACTCACGGGTGAGTCTGTCCCCGCAGACAAGATTTCGAAGGTCCTCGGTCTTCCCGCCGGTACTGATGACGTGCCGCTGGGAGACCGTCGCAACATGTGCTACATGGGCTCGACCGTGGTGTATGGCCGCGGCGTGGCCACCGTGGTTGCCACGGGCATGCAGACGGAGATGGGCAAGATTGCGGACGCAATTGCGCAGGCAGAGGACGAGCTCACCCCGCTGCAGATTAAGCTCAACGAGCTTTCGGGCGTACTTACCAAGCTGGTCGTGGGCATCTGCGCCGTCGTCTTCCTCGTGGGCATCTTCCAGCATGGCGGAATGGCCTTCTTCAATGATATGAATATGGTGCTCGACACCTTCATGGTTGCAGTGTCGCTGGCTGTTGCCGCCATCCCTGAGGGCCTCGTCGCCGTCGTCACCATTGCGCTTTCCATCGGTGTGACCAAGATGAGCAAGCGCAACGCCATCGTTCGCAAGATGAACGCCGTTGAGACACTTGGTTGCACACAAGTGATTTGCTCGGACAAGACCGGTACTCTCACGCAGAACAAGATGACTGTCGTACGGCACTTCTCGGAGGACATCGACCGACTCGTGCGCTGCATGGCCCTATGCTCGGATGCCAAGTGGGATGTGGTGGCAGGCGAGGCTGTTGGCGAGCCCACTGAAGCTGCTTTGGTTGCTGATGCGGCAAAGCTTGGCTTCACCTCAGGTGACCTTGATGCCGCGAACCCGCGTGCGGGCGAGGCACCCTTCGACTCGGGCCGCAAGATGATGTCGGTCGTCAACATCTCGCCCGTGGGCGACTACGTGCAGCACACCAAGGGCGGCCCCGACGTCGTGCTTGCCCGCTGCACCAAATATCGCTCCGAAGAGGGCGATGTGCCCTTGACCGACGAGATCCGCGCAAGGATCATGGAGCAAAACAAGGCCATGGCCGACGACGCCCTGCGTGTCATGGCTGCGGCGCGCGTCAACCATGGCAAGCAGCCTCCTGCGAGCTATGATGCCGCCGATCTCGAGAAAGACATGACCTTCATCGGACTGTGCGGCATGATTGATCCCGTTCGTCCCGAGGTCAAGGACGCCATCGTTGAGGCCCATGAGGCAGGCATGCGCGTCGTCATGATCACAGGCGACCACATTGACACAGCTGTTGCCATCGCCAAGGAGCTCGGGATCGTCAAGGGTCGCGACCAGGCTATCACTGGCGCCGAACTGGACAAGATCTCAGACGATGACTTCTTCACGCGTATCGAGGACATCGGAGTCTATGCACGCGTGCAGCCCGAGCACAAGACGCGCATTGTCGATACCTGGAAGAAGAAAGGCAAGGTTGTCGCCATGACCGGCGACGGCGTGAACGACGCACCTTCCATCAAGAAAGCCGACATTGGCGTGGGCATGGGCATCACCGGTACCGACGTCACCAAGGGCGTTGCCGACATGGTTCTGGCCGATGACAACTTCGCCACTATCATCGGCGCTGTGGAAGAGGGACGTCGTATCTACGACAACATCCGCAAGGCTATACAGTTCCTCCTCTCGTCGAACCTCGCCGAGGTCATAGCAGTCTTTGTGGCCTCGCTCATCGGCTTCACCATCCTGGAGCCCACGCACTTGCTGTGGATCAACCTCATCACCGACTCCCTGCCGGCTTTGGCCATGTGCATGGAGGCGGCCGAGCCTGACATCATGCGCCGCAAGCCGCGCAACTCCCAAGATGGCATCTTTGCCAACGGGATGGGTATGGATACGCTCTTCCAAGGATTCGTCATCTCGATGCTCACGATTGGCTCGTACTTCATCGGCATCAACCACGCGGGAGCGACTCTCCAGGATGTCTTTACCAATGAGCAGGCGGGACTCGAGGGCATGACCATGGCGTTCCTCACGCTCTCCATGGTCGAGATGTTCCACTCGCTCAACATGCGCAGCCGTCGCATGTCGCTGTTCAGGCTACCGACTCAAAACAAGTGGGCATGGGGCGCGTTCGCGTTGTCGTTGGTGCTCACGTTCGTGGTCATCGAGACGCCGCTTTCGAACCTCTTCCACTTCGCGCATCTTGACACGGCTCATTACATGATTGCGATGGGGCTTGCAGTATCCATCATCCCAATCGTGGAGATCTACAAGATAATCATGAGCAACGCTGAGAAGTACAAGGCGTAAGCGTTTGTCACGGTACAAGGGGGACTGTCCCCCTTGTACCCATACTCTAGGATTGGGGAAGACTATGGGCAGGAGAACGAAGAGGACGCGGGCACAGCAACAGCCAGCTCCGAGCCTACCGCCGCTGACGGAGCTTCCGGCTTTTGAGGACTTGCGTCCGAGCGTACAGCAGCTTGCTGCGTACGAGGCCGGGGCTGGTGAGGGTTCGCAACTCGGTTGCGTCGTGCGCCTTGACCGTGGGTTTCCTGCCGTACTGACCGCACATGAGGCGTTTCGTGCGGAGTTTGCCGCTCGACTTACCAAGGGTGACAACTCGCGAGTGGCTGTGGGGGATTGGGTGTCCGTACGCAGCCCTCAAGGACACGACATGGGTATCATCGAGCGCATACTACCAAGAACCTCAGATATCGCGCGCTGGAAGGGCGGCAACCGAGGCGAACGCCAGACGCTTGCGGCAAACGTCGACATCGTGCTGGTGGTTCAGGCGCTTGAAGAGTGGCGTGTTTCTTCGGGGCGCATTACGCGCTCGGCAGTCGTTGCCAAGGACTGTGGGGCTCGGGATGCCGTGGTGCTTACCAAAGCTGACGGTGCTGATGCGGGCCTTGTTGCCTCTTCGGTGCGTCTTGTGCGCGAAGTCTTGGGCGAGAGCGTTCCCGTCGTCGTGGTTGCCTCTCTAAGCACGGATACCGAGCATCCTGAGCTTCGGGCGTCTGCGGAAGGCGCCGGTGCCGCATGGGGCGTGGAAAGCGTCCGCGCGCTCGTTCCCGCTGGTGAGGTGGGCATCATGTTGGGGCCGTCTGGCGTCGGCAAGTCAACACTGCTCAACGCGCTCCTTGGGCGTGAGGCGCTCGAGACGGGGGCTGTACGCGAGTCAGACGGCGTTGGCCGTCACACCACCGTGACACGGCGTATGGTGGCCATCCCTGAGGCGGGCACAATCGTGGATGCTCCTGGTCTGCGCACGCTGCAGATGGTGGGGCACGAGCGTGGCCTGGCAATGGTGTTTCCAGACATAGCTGATGCGGCTAGGTCCTGTCGCTTCCGCAACTGCACACATACGCACGAGCCGGGATGCGAGGTGCGCGCTCAGTTCGGTGACCCCGAAAGCTCTCCACGCCTCGCTTCTTACCTTGCCCTCGCCTCCGAGATGCGGGCAAGTGCAAAGACCCTCGATCCAGACGTGGTGCTATAGGCGTGTCAGCGCAGTATGGCCTTATCCCAAAAATACATGGCCGACGATGTAATAGGTGCGCTCTAAGCCTTCCCATGTGTTAAACGCATCAGGGTCAAACAACGTGTTTTTGTCGAAGGTTAGCTCACGCGTTTTGCCTGGTTCGAGGTCACCTATTGCAAACGCCTCGGCTGCATGGCTGTGCTTGTCTGCGTCCGTTGCCAGGCATCGGCAACTCGACAGAAAGACGCGATTCGGATTCATGTTGGTTATGTTGAGATGGACGGTCTCCGCGTCGACCGAGGCCTCCATAATCTTTAGGTAGGGTAAGGGCGACACCACCCAGCTCTCGGGCTCGGCGCTTGTCAGCTTGTAAGCGACGCTTGCGACATCTGCGCCATACGCATTGGCACAGAGCATGGCCGATGCGCCTGGGTCAACTATCTCGGCATTGTCATCGAATCCCTTGATATCGTTGCCATCTGCCCCTTTGTAGGTGAACTTTGCATCAAGCTTGATCGGCTCCTCGGTCTCGTTCTTTACCACAAGATAGGCTTTGGTTCCTTCGGGTCCGACCCCTGCAAAGCTTCCGGAGAGCCTATCGCCCACAGCGCTTATTGCCACATGCTCGCTGGGCACGCGCTCTGTATCACCTGGCTGGACGTCCTCTGAGGCCTTGCTTTCGTCGGACACCTCCTCACCCGCAAAGCCGTTGAAGAGAAACATGCCCTCAAACCCTTTCCAGGTTTCGAGCATATCTGGATCAAACAGGTCTTTGGCGGTGATGGCCAGTTTCGTGTTGGTGCCGGGACGCAGGTCGACGCTGCCGTAGTGACATCCGGCATGTCGCGCTCCCTTGTCCTCAGTGTATTCGAAGCGCAGGTCCTCTAGGTGTGCCTGCCGTTTCGTGTTGTTCGTGAGTTTCAAGATAAGCTGCTCGTCATCCGATGACACCTCTTCGACGATAACACCATCCTCGAGTGGATGCCTGTTGGCATCGGACTTCTTGGCGCGTAGCTCGTAGTTGGCCCGTGCCACGTCGTCTTCGTTTGCTTTGTCACGGAGCATGGCCCATGCACCTGGGGCTACCTCATAGAACTCGTCGGACACCGCTTCCAGCTCCTCCTTGTCAGCGCCCAAATTGGTGAACGTCGCGACCATGTCTAGAACCTCGTCAGTGTTGTTCTTGACCATGATATAACCCTTGACCCTGCCCTTACCCACGCCATCAAAGGTGCCTTCTAGTGCCTCGTCCACTTCGGTGAGCTCGAGTTCCATACGGGGTGTTGCATGGGGCTTTGTGTCGGCTGTGGTTTCCACATCCGTCCGTGGATTATCGGAGTTCGAATGTGTGATTGGATCCTCGGCCTTCTTTTCGGTATCGGTGCGACCACATGTGCCAATCGCCAAACAAGCGACCAAAATTACGATGCCCATCAGTTGGACAAAGCTCCAGTCAACCTTCTGGCCCTCTTTCATGATCGCCCCTTTCCACGACGGAAATCGATGTGTCACATCAAATGTGACCTACCGCGCGAAGAAAAGCAAGGAGGCAAAGGGACGTTCTCCCAACGTGTCAATAGGGGAGCATCCCCCGCGCGCATATGCTGCACGCGGGGGATGATCCCCTTTGTATCACGTTAGTGCTTGGCCCTAGTGCTTGGCCTCGAAGTCACGCATGAAGGCCACGAGCGTCTCGACGCCCTCAACGGGCATGGCGTTGTAGATGCTCGCACGCATGCCGCCTACGGAGCGGTGACCCTTGAGGTTCTCGAGCCCTGCCGCCTTGGACTCGTGCACGAACTCCGCGTCAAGCTCGGCATCGCCGGTGACGAAGGGGACGTTCATGAGCGAGCGGTCCTGCTTACGCACGGTGCCCTTAAAGAGCTCGGACTCGTCGAGGAAGTCGTAGAGTATCTGTGCCTTAGCTGCGTTGAGCTTCTGCATCTCCACGAGGCCACCCTTGCCCTTGAGCCACTTAAAGACCTTGCCGCACACGTAGATGGCCCAGCAGTTGGGCGTGTTGTACATGGAGCCCGCATCGGCCTGGGTGCGCCAGTTGAGCATGGTGGGGCAACCGTCCACTGGCCCCTCGGGGATGAGGTCCTTGCGAATGACGCTGATCACGAGACCAGCGGGACCGACGTTCTTTTGCACGCCGCCGTAGATGACGCCATACTTCTCGACGTCGTGCGGCTGGGAGAGGAACATCGAGCTCACGTCGGAGACGAGCAGCTTGCCCTTGGTGTTGGGCAGCTCGTGGTAAACGGTACCGTAGATGGTGTTGTTTTCGCAGATGTAGACGTAGTCGGCATCGTCGCGAATGGCGAGACCCGTGCAGTCCGGGATGTAGGAGAAGGTCTCGTCAGCGCTGCTCGCGACGACCTGAGCGTCGATGAAACGAGCTGCCTCCTGGTAGGCCTTCTTTGCCCACATGCCGGTGAGGATGTAGTCCGCCTTGCCGTGCGCAACTGCGAGGCCGCAGATGTTCATTGGTACGGCCGTAAACTGTTGGCTCGCGCCACCCTGCAGGAATAACACCTCGTAGTTGTCGGGGATGCCCATTAGGTCGCGCAGGTCAGCCTCGGCGTCGTCGATTATCTGCTGGTACATGGCGGAGCGGTGGCTCATCTCCATGACACTCATGCCGCAGCCGCGGTAGTCAAGCATTTCGTCCGCGCATTCGCGCAAGACGTCCTCGGGAAGTACTGCCGGACCTGCTGAAAAGTTATAGACTCTGCCCATGTGGTTTACCTCTTTCTGGAACCGTTGGAGCCGCTATTCATGCCGCTGCTCGAAAGCACAGCGTGGCATCAAGTTAGGTATGGTAATAGACCTCGGCCTCACCAATCCTATCAGTTAGCGTTTTCCTCAAATTGGGTATAAGAGACTTGGCGCTTGTGGAAGGGGAAGGTCCCCTTCCTCGTCCGAAGGGAGATGATATGGCTCGGAACAAGGGACGTTTGGTGGTGCTGTTCGTTCTGTTGGCGATGCTGGTGGCAGTCGGCGTGCTTGGCGTCTCGTTGAGTCTAAGTGCCTCCTCCATCATGCAGAAGGTCGAGTCTGCGAACG
>CACXDP010000132.1 GCA_902766445.1 uncultured Coriobacteriaceae bacterium | reverse complement strand
TCCCGTCGTGGCCACCTCATAGGCAACGGAGCCGGAATACGAGTGGCCGATCATGCCCACGTTGCCGCTCGCCCAATCGGAAGCCGACACGGAAATCGTTCCCTCTTTGTCGGCAAAGGCCGCTCGCGTGCCGTTGATCCATTCAATAACGCCGGCAAATGCGTCGCGCTCCATCTGGGTCCCCGTGCAGACGAGGCCCTCCGAGCCATATGAACCAGGGCCCGCCGCCTGAACGATGGCGTAGCCGCGCACGAGATAGTAGTCGTAGAACGTAAAGTTTTCGGGCAGACTGCTACCCACCCTAGGAATGCCGTAGTTCCAAACTTCCGGATTGGACCGTTTTGTATCGAGGGCGAGCTGGGTCGTGGTCATGGAGGACGCCGCCACCCGTTTGGCCGGCTTTGTCGCCAGCGCCTCGTCGTTGAGCTCTGGAGAATCAAATCCCAGTATGTCATTCAGGTCCGTAGCCATACCGCCGTTGTAGGGACGCGCCTCGTACAGCACGGGTGCCTTCCAACCGCCCTCACCACTTTCGACCGCGGCGCGCGGCACTTGAACGTACACCTTCATCAGATCGCACTTGCCATCGAGGTCGGTGTCGTAGTCGCTCTCCACATACACGCAAAAACGCCAGAGCTCGCTGCTCTCGTTGGTGTAGCCCTCGGCCCGCGCATCGGAGTATTTGAATACCGGCTGCGCCATGCCATCCGCAAAGACCATCTGCGTGGCGGAAGACTCCTCCTGCGAGAACACGAGTTGATCGCTATCGGACGCGTACGTAAGCGACTTTGATGCATCGTCCTCCTCCGAATCGGATGTGCCGTCCGACGCCGGTTCAGTCTCGCCGCTTTCCATCGATTCGACGCCCAATATCTCTTCGGCAGCCTTGGCAACCGAGGGAGCAGGCAATGCCATGCACATCGCAAGCAGTAACGTCACAAACAGGCTCAAGCCTATCCTGAGACATGTCGGACCGTCGGACCTTATCGCTTGAGGCTCTTTGTGCGCGACGTATTGCATTTCTTGTTCCATCCTTCTGTGTCAGCCAAACTATCCGAGCATTCGTTATCTTCAGGGTAACACCCAAACTGCTGTCGAACCGCTTGCGAAGGCTATAAATCAAGCACGCGGTCGACAAGAGACTCCCCCAGGTGAAACGCCTCCGTCCCCTTTCACATCCGGTAACTCAGGCGATTCTTACTGAGTTAGCGGAATTTTTTCCGCTTTATTCCAAATATTTCCGCTAACTCAGAGTAGTATTGGAGAAAGCTAGCAAGAGACCTACACGCAGGTGGGCGGACTTCGTTGCGGACCAAGGCCGTTACAACGCATGGAGAGGCAATGCATTCGAGATTGTGTGCCTGTTTCACGTGAGTCAGATTAAATCGGCCCTCGGCATCAGTGGCGTGGAGACGCGGGAGTACCCTTGGCACAGCGCGCGACGTACCGGCGGCGCCCAGATTGACTTGGTGATCGAGAGAGCGGACAAGATAGCGAATCTGTGCGAGATGAAATTCACCGACCTGCCCTACGAGCTATCGAGGGCGAATGAGCAGGAGCTGGTCAGAAAGCGCGAGGTCTTCGCGGAGGAGACAGGTACCCGACTTGCGCTGAAAACCGTTCTTGTATCCGTAAGCGGAACGAGCGGATACCACGACGGCTCCATCTCCCAGATGATCACGGCCAAGGACCTGTTTAGGCACTAACGCGAGCGTCGTGAGGCCCCCACTCACTGTCATCAGGGTAACACCCCAGGACAAACACCTCCCCGTTCACGCGCGGACAAACTCCCCCGTCCCCATTGTCCCACGGCGCAGGACAAACGCCTCCGTCCCCCCTGTCCGCCGTCCACCCTGTCCGCGTTCACGTCGTATACAATGACTTCAATACTATGACCAACCGCAGTGGCAAAGGGGACTGCAATGCGTTCAAACAAATACGAACTCTCACCTTTTGAGCAGGCCATGTACCTGGCGCAATTGTCAGATCCGGAATCCACGGAGTACTCTGTGGATTGCTACTTTGATATTTCTGGCGCGAAGAAGGAGGACGTGGATCTCGCAGTAGCAGGAATGGTCCACTACCACGAGATCCTCCATTCTCGCTACGCACAGAGCAACGGCGAGCCCGTACGGTTGGTAACGGACGAGTATCCAACAATTCGCTGGACGACGGCATCCTCTTTCGAGGAAGCAAAAGAGCGCTCGATACGGAAACGCAGGCCGTTCTCGCTCAAGTCGGTTCCCGTTCGCTTCACTGGCTACGAGCTGCCCGACAACAGAATCCTGCTGCACATGGGCATTCACCATATCGCCTTTGACGGGCGCAGCGTGATGATTTGGTAGCACGAGCTTTTCGATCGCCTGCAAGGCAGAGACATACCACCACGGCCCGACCTCTCCGCCCGAACGCAAGACATGCACGCCCACGAGGCAGGCACCGCGTTCTATCGCGAGCTCTTCTCCGACGGCGTCCCCTCTCATGAGATGCCGCTAAAGGGTCCGCGCCTGGCAACGCATCCCGGCGCAGACAAAGAGCTGGCGGTTTCCATCACAGAAGAGGAGCTCGCACGGTTGAGCACCGCCGCAAAGAGCTGCGGCGTATCGACCTTCTCCTTCTTGCTGGCGGGTATGTCCATCGTCCTCGGCATCTATTGCGACAGCGAGAACGTTACGCTGGGCTTCCCCGTGGACATGCGAAACAAAGACGAGAGGGACATGTGCGGCATGTTTATAAACACCGCAATAGTCCGCCTGAAGCCTCAGAGCGGCAAATCGCTCCCCGACTACCTGACCGAGGTCGCTCAAATGGTGCGCGATGCGGCGCACGGGAAGTGGCTGCCCACGTCGGAGCTGATTCGGGAGCTCCGCATATCGCCCGACAAGTCCCGGAACCCCATCTTTGACGTTGGCGTGAACTACCTGTTTACCCCAGAGGTGTGCGAAGCCGACAACTTGCGCGTTGCGTTCTTCTACGACCTGCAGACGCTGCTGCGCGATATGAACATTACGATGCACCGCCACGACAACCGCATGGACATGATGATTCGCTACGCCTCGCAGCTCTTTGACGACGCGCTCATACAGCGTTTCTAGGAGGTGCTGTTTGACCTGCTATTTGCTGACCCGAACGAAATCCTCCCCGGTTGCGGCGCCTCATTACTCAAAACCCTTCCCGTCAAGCTTCCTATAGACGGTTCAGCGACCATAGACAGCCTTTTGCGCGACACCCACGAACAAATCGGCTTGGCCACCGATGGCCCACGGCATGTCGGCGAGGTCCTACGCATCTACGAGTCGCCGGAGACAACGATGTTTGCCTTTGTGGGAGAGGGGCCGGCAATCGACTTCGATGCCATCCTCTCCTCAAGCAGAGCGGCACTCGTAACGTCGGCTGGCGTGCAGGGGGGCATGCTGGTACTACAGGGCGCCTACAGAACCGATTGCTACTGCGAGGCGTTCGTCACGGAGTTCCTCAAATGCATGGGACAGGTTCTGTCCGAGCTTCCGCATAAGGAAAAGCTGGAACAGATTGACCTCATGTACGAGGGCGCATTCGAGCCATACGACCTGGTGAACCAGACGGAAGTCCCCATGGAGATCATGAGCGTAAACAAGCTCTTTGAGCGTCAGGTTGCGCTGCATCCGGACAAGACGGCCGTCATCGCCGCGGGCGAGAGCCTGACGTTCGACCAGCTGAACCGTCTGGCCAACCGCGCGGCGCATGGCCTGCATGCCCTCGGTATCGGCAAAGACAACATCGTCGGCATGGTGCTCGACCGCACAAAAGAGATATTCATTGCGGAGCACGCAATTCTCAAGGCGGGTGGCGCGTTTCTTCCCATGGTGCCGGAATACCCGGACGAGCGCATCACATACTGCCTGGACGACGCGGAAAGCCCCTGCGTCATCACGACGGAGGCGATCAAGGCCGCCCGACCCGAGCTGTTCTCGGAGAGCCATGCCTACAAAACGCTCACGGTTGAGGAGCTAATCCGCAACGACGGCGAAGAAAACCTCGACCTTGCCATCGAGACGGACGGCCTCGCCTACTGCATCTACACCTCCGGCTCCACCGGAAAGCCGAAGGGCGTGATGATCGAACACCACAACATGTGCAACTATCTCAATGCGAACCCGATGCATCCGGCCATCTACTGGCACACGCAAAACATCGACGCGGCCCTCTCGGTCACCTCGATCTCCTTCGACATGTCCATCACGGAGCGGTTCGTCTCCCTCTGCAACGGGGTCACGCTCTGCATGGCGACCCTCGACGAAATCCATAACCCCGTGGCACTTGCGAAGCTTATGAAGGAGCATCACACGGAGTCCATCGTGTGTACGCCGTCCTACCTCATGAGCCTGCTGGAGATACCGCAGGCGCGCGAGGCGATTGCGGCCCTCAAGGCGTTCCATGTAGGCGGCGAGGCATTCCCCACCACGCTCATCGCGCGCCTCAAGGAACTCAACCCCGACTCGCACGTCATGAACGGCTACGGTCCCACCGAGACCAGCGTATGCTGCACCTCTTCGGAGATTCTGCCCGAACAACCCGTCACCATCGGCAGACCGGAGGCGAACGTCACGCACTACGTGATGGACAAGTCGCTGCGTCCCATGCCTGCGGGTGCGTGCGGGGAGCTCATCATCTGCGGAGCGGGCGTTGGGAGGGGCTACGTGAAGCTTCCCGAAAGAACCGCCGCGTCCTTCTTTACCTTCCGCGGCCAGCCCGCCTACCACAGCGGCGACCTCGTGCGACTCAACGCAAACGGGGAATACGACTACTACGGCAGGCTGGACAACCAGGTAAAGCTCAGGGGCCTGCGCATCGAGCCGGACGAAATCGAGGCCGTGATAAACGAGTATCCCGGCATAAAGCTCAGCAAGGTCATCGTGAGAAACAATGGCACCGAGGACTATCTTGCGGGCTACTACACCGCCGAAAACGAGGTCCCGGTGAGCGAGCTCAAGGCGTTCTTGAGGAGTCGCCTCACGCCCTACATGGTGCCGGATGCCATGATGCAGCTAGACGCGATGCCACTTACGGTAAACGGCAAGATTGACAAGAAGCAGCTCCCCGACATCCGCGACGCCATCGAGGAGCGCGAGTACGTGGCTCCCGAGAGTGCCATGGAGGAGCGGTTCTGCGCCTACTTCGCCACGGTGCTCAAGCTGGAGCGAGTTGGTGCCACGGATAACTTCTTTGAGATAGGCGGCACGTCCCTCTCCGCCGCCATGGTGGTTTCGAAGGCCATGAGCGACAACCTCGACGTCGTGTACAAGAACGTCTTTGACTTCCCCACGCCGCGTGCCCTGGCAGAGTTTGTGAGCAGCCAAGAAAATCGCGCGGCCCAGCATGAGGAGCCCAAGGCCAAGGCGCCAGCCACAGAGGTCGGCACCTCGCACATGTATGCCGACATCCTGCGCCAGAACACCGTACAGGCATTTCCAAAGCTCAAGACGGAGTCGTTGGGGACGGTCCTGCTTACGGGGGCGACGGGCTTCTTGGGCATTCACGTGCTCTACGAGCTTCTGCACAGCGACAACGTGGACCGCATCGTATGCCTCGTCCGAGAAGGCAAGGGCATCGAGGCGGCAAAGCGCCTCGGCAATTTGCTGGTGTACTACTTCGAAGATCTCTTTGAAGCGCTCGTGAGCAAGAAGGTCCGTATCGTAAAGGGCGACATCACAGACCCGAACCTCGGCGAGCTTTTGAGCGACGAACACATTGACGTGATCATAAACTGCGCCGCGCTGGTCAAGCACTTCGAGACCGGCAACCTCATCCACAAGATCAACTACGAAGGCGTGGTAAACCTGATTGACTACGCGCTGCAAACAAAGGCGCGCCTCGTCCAGATCTCTACGCTGAGCATCGCCGACTTCATCGAGATAAGCAGAGAGGCCGACACCATCCTTCGGGAGACGGACTATGACTTGGGTCAGACGCTCACGATCAAATACATCGCCGCCAAATACGAGGCGGAAGGTGCCATTCTGGACGCAATACAGCATCGTGGGCTGCGGGGCAAGATCATTCGCATCGGCAACCAAACGAGCCGACTGAACGACGGCGAATTCCAAATCAACTTCAGAACCAACGGCTTCATCAATCGTCTGAGGGCGTACGAACTCATAGGCTGCTTCCCCGTGAGCCTCATGGACATGCCCCTTGAGTTCTCCCCCGTAGACATGACCGCGAAGGCCGTGGTTCTGCTTGCGGGAACTCCGGACAGCTTCACCGTCTTCCACGCAAACAACTGTCACGACATTCACTTCGCAAACGTTTTGGCGGCGTTCAATCGCTTTGGCTACCACATCGACGTGGTCGACGACGAAACCTTCCAGCAGCGTTTCCGCGAGGCGCTGGCAGACGAAAAGAAGAGCATAGCCGTGTCGAGCCTGGCCTCGTATGACGGAAACGCCAACGAGGCGCTCGTGTGGACCAGATGGGACAACAGCTACACCGTGAAGGTCTTGTATCGTCTGGGCTTCTCGTGGCCGCTCATCTCACCGGAATACCTCAACAACCATCTGGAGATGCTTGCGTCGTTGGACTTCTTTGACGAGGAGAGCGTGCAGTAGGGCCGGGGCGCTGTCCGTCTTCCCCGGCAATCGAGTGCGTGGTTTTTGTCATCGTAAAGTGGCCGAGTGCGTGATTTGACACCCGAATCACGCACTCGGGGCTTCTAGGATGACAAGAATCACGCACTCGATTGGGGGCCGTGCCGGTTGCCCCAGCCACGACGGCGAGGAGGGGCCAGAGGAAGGGCGCCGTCAGGGACAAACTCCTCCGTCCCCATTGTCCGTGCTGTGGACGGCGGCGGCCATGGCGCGGACGGCATCGGCGACGGGACCGACACAGTCCTCGCCCAGCTCGCCGATCATGCGAACGAGGGCCGAGCCCACGATGGCGCCGTCGGAAACAGCCGCCATGCGCGCTGCCGCCTCGGGCGTCGAGATGCCAAAGCCCACGGCACACGGCACGGAAGGATTGGCCTCGCGAACCAGCCGCACCATTGCGCCGATGTCGGTGGTGATCTGCGAGCGCACGCCGGTGACGCCGAGCGAACTCACGATATAGACGAAGCCCGTCGCCTCGGCGGCAATGGCACGGATTCGTTCGTGCGAGGTCGGCGCGATGAGGCTCACCACGTCGAGGCCGTACCGCGCAAACGTCTCGCTGAACTCGGCCTTCTCCTCGAAGGGCACGTCGGGCAAGATGACGCCGCCCATGCCAAGCTCGGCCTGACGCGCGGCGAAGCGCTCGATGCCATAAGAAAAGACCACGTTCGCGTAGGTCATTATGACGAGCGGCACGTCACAGCCGGCCTCCCGCACGCGCCCTACCATCGCAAAAACGTCATCTGTGGTCACGCGGTTGCGCAGGGCGCGCAGGTTGGCATCCTGAATCACCGGCCCCTCAGCCGTGGGATCGGAGAAGGGAACGCCCAGCTCGATGAGGTCGGCCCCAGCCTCGGCCATCGCGACCACGAGGCGCTCGGTCACCTCAAGCGTCGGGTCGCCCGCCGTGATGAACGGGATGAACGCCTTGCCATTGGGGCTCTGCGCAAAGGCGTCGGCAATCGTTGACCCTGCGTGCTTATTCATGGAGGTCCTCCCCTCTATAGCGGGCAATCGCCGCCACGTCCTTGTCGCCACGACCCGAAAGCGTCACGATGATGATCTGGTCGGAGCGCATGGTCGGCGCGAGCTTGATGGCCTGGGCCACGGCGTGCGCACTTTCGATGGCAGGAATCACGCCCTCGGTACGGCTCAGGTATTCGAACGCGTCCACAGCCTCGTCATCGGTGACAGCCACGTACTCGCCGCGACCCGTGTCGTGTAGCCAGGCGTGTTCGGGACCGACGCCGGGATAGTCGAGTCCGGCGCTGATGGAGTACACCGGTGCGATTTGGCCGTATTCGTCCTGGCAAAAGTAACTCTTCATGCCATGGAAGATGCCCAGGCGGCCTGTGGAGATGGTCGCCGCCGTCTCCCACGTGTCGATGCCACGACCCGCCGCCTCGCAGCCGATGAGCCGCACGCCCTCGTCGCCGATGTAGTGATAGAAACTGCCGATGGCGTTGGACCCGCCGCCCACACAGGCGAGCACGGCATCGGGTAGGCGTCCCTCCGCGGCAAGGATCTGCGCACGGCTTTCGCGGCTGATCACGGCCTGGAAGTCGCGCACGATCGTGGGGAACGGATGCGGACCCATGACGGAGCCCAGACAATAGTGGGTGTCGTCGATGCGGGTCGTCCACTCGCGGAAGGTCTCGCTCACGGCGTCTTTGAGCGTGCCCGTCCCCGCCGAGACGCCACGCACCTCCGCGCCGAGCAGGCGCATGCGGTAGACGTTGAGAGCCTGGCGCTCCATGTCCTCGACACCCATGTACACAACGCACTCCATGCCCATGAGCGCCGCCGCCGTTGCCGTGGCGACGCCGTGCTGGCCGGCTCCGGTCTCGGCGATGAGGCGTGTCTTGCCCATCCGCTTGGCAAGAAGGGCCTGGCCAAGGACGTTGTTTATCTTGTGCGCACCGGTGTGGTTGAGGTCCTCGCGCTTGAGGTAGACCTTGGCGCCACCGAGGTCGGCCGTCATGTTTTTGGCTAGGTAGAGCAGGCTCGGACGTCCCGCGTACCCGTTGAAGAGATCCTCTAGCTCGGCGTTGAACGCTGGGTCGTTCTTGTAGCGGTCGTATGCCTCTTCAAGCTCGAGAACCGCATTCATGAGGGTCTCGGGGATGTACTGACCGCCGTGGACACCGAAACGCCCTCGCGAAGCGGGTGAATTGCTCATCGCGTTCTCCTTTCTATCGCTGTGACCACGATCCCACAGCGGGATAGTGGTCATTTTTGACCACTATCCCGCTGTGGGATCGTGGTCACGGACGGCGCGGACGGCGGCGCGCATCTTTGCCGGGTCCTTCCAGCCGTCGGTTTCGATGCCGCTGCTCATGTCCACGCCAAAGGGATGCAGCCGCGCGATGGCGTCGGCCACGTTGTCAGGGCCAAGCCCCCCGGCCAAGAAATACGGACGCGCAACGCCCTCGAGCAGCGACCAGTCGAAGGCCTCTCCCGTCCCCGTCCCGTTATCAAGCAGCACATAGTCGGCCGCACTCGCCTCGGCCCGTGCAACGTCCTCGCGCGAGCGCACGGTGAACGCCTTGATGATAGGGATTCCCATCCAGCCGGGATAGGCCATCGCGTGCCGCAGCCGCTCGATGTAGAAGTCGTCTTCGTTGCCGTGGAGCTGAACCATAACCGTGCGCGCGGCGTCTCCCCCGTCGAAGTCGAAGGCATGTGTGAAGCGCGCCACAGCCTCAATCGGCTCGTCGACAAAGACGCCCACATGCGCGATACGCGGGTCAAGCTCCTCGATGAGCGCAAGGGCATCACTAAGGGCGACGGAGCGGCGGTATCCCGGCGAGAGGATGAAGCCTACGAGATCGGGAAGCACGGCATTGGCCGCTTCGATGTCCTCGCGGCGACGCATCCCGCACAACTTGATTAGCGGGGTACTCACAGCAGGCTCCTCAACTCGTCGAGCATGGCGTGCTTGTTCTCCGCCCGCATGAGCGTCTCGCCGATGAGCACGGCATCGACGCCCGCCTCGGCCAGACGAGCCACATCCTCCGCCGTCTCCACGCCGGACTCGCTCACAAAGATACGGTCCGGACCCACGAGCGGCCGCAGGTCGATACTGCGTCCGAAATCCACGTCAAAGGTACGCAGATCGCGGTTGTTCACGCCGACGACACGCGCACCTGCTGCCAGCGCTCGCGGCACCTCCTCCGGCTCGTAGGCCTCCACGAGCGCCGACATCCCAAGCTCGTGACAGAGCGCCACGAACCGCGCCAGCTCCTCGTCGGAAAGAATCGCACAAATCAGCAGCACCGCACTCGCGCCGAGCGCCTTGGCCTCGTAGATCATCAGCTCGTCCACGACGAAGTCCTTGCGCAGGGTGGGTATGCTCACGGCAGCTGACACGTCCGCCAAGTAGCGCTCGTCTCCCTCAAAGAAGAACGGCTCCGTGAGCACGCTCACCGCCACCGCGCCGGCCTCCTCGTAGTCGCGCGCGATGGCTACCGGGTCAAAGTCCTCGACGATGAGGCCCTTGGAAGGCGAGGCCTTCTTGCACTCGCAGATGAAAGACATGCCCGGCACCCGCAGCGCCCGCTCAAAGGGAAAGGCGAACGTGCCACCCGAAGCCGCCAGCTCCTCGGCCGCCATGGCTCGCGCACGTTCCTCGGTACGTGTCGTCACGCGCAGCCCTCGCGCCAAGGCGCAGCTCTCACGCGTACGCGTGGCAATCTTCTGCAGGATGTTAGTCATGTCGGCCTCCTTATCACGTGTTAGCGCCTTGCGCAGTGGCGCCGGACACATGTTAGCTTAGTTCGACTTCTCGATGAGGGCGGCGAGCTTCGCGGCAGCCGCACCGGAGGCGATGGTCTCACGCGCGAGGTCCATGCCAGCGGCAACGTCATCTGCCAAACCCGCCGCGACCAGCGCGAAGCCGGCGTTGAGCACAGCAGCATCGCGCTTCGGTCCGCATTCGCGCCCCTCGAGGATCGCGTGCACGGTCGCAGCGTTTTCCTCGGGCGTGCCGCCGAGCAGCTCGTCTTTTTGGCATCGGACGAGGCCGAAGTCCTCAGGCCGCACGACGCTCGTGCGATAGTAACCATCGCGCAGCTCGCAAACGGTAGTCGGCGCGGAGAGCGACACCTCGTCCATGCGGTCTTGGCCGTACACCACGAAGGCGCGACGGACGCCAAGCGACGAGAGAACCTTGGCGACAGGCTCGACTAGGTACTCGTCGTAAACCCCAAGCAGGAAGTAGCCCGGCTTGGCGGGGTTCGTCAGCGGCCCTAGGATGTTGAACACTGTACGGAAGCCCAGCTCGCGTCGGACCGCACCAACATAGCGCATCGCAGGGTGATACTTCTGGGCAAAGAGGAAACACATGCCGACCTCTTCGAGCAGCGAGCGGCAGGTCTCGGGGTCTTGGTTCAGGTTGACACCGAGCGCCTCCAAGCAGTCGGCGGTACCGCACTGCGAGCTAGCTGCGCGGTTGCCATGCTTGGCAACCTTGGCGCCCGCCGCCGTGCAAAGAAGCGCGGTCGTGGTGGAGATGTTGAAGGTGTTCGCCCGGTCGCCGCCCGTGCCCACGATCTCGAGCACGTCGATGCCGGGGTGCTCGACCGGCGTTGCCAACTCGCGCATGGCCGCAGCGCAGCCACAGATCTCGTCGATGGTCTCGGCTTTGGTGGACTTCGTGGAAAGCGCCGCCAAGAACGCGGCGTTTTGCGTGGCGGTGGTCTCGCCGCTCATGATCTCGGTCATGACAGTGTAGGCCTCGTCGTAGGTGAGGTCTTCCTTCATGACGATCTTTTCGATGGCCTCTCGTATCATGGTGTCTCCCTTCCTGGGCGCATGGCCCGCCTGCCTCACCGAGACGAAAAAACCCGCCCCGGACGCTTGATTCGTCCAAGGACGGGCCTTATGGCTCGCGGTGCCACCTTGGTTCGGGACGAGTCCCGCACTTCTTGGATGCCAACACATCCTGGCACGTAACGTGTGCCCTACGTCGCAGCCTACTAGGACAAGAAGTCCGTTCGGTGCGCCCTCTGCGGCCCATTCAACGCCCCGCATCTCGTTCCGGCTCGCACCATCCCGGACTCGCTCCTCGCGCGTGTAGCGTCTACCTTCCGCATCATCGGTTTGTCGGCGCTATGCAATTAGGCGTTACTATAGCGTTGCAGGATACGAACGACATGCGAGTTTCGCAAGTGGAAACCTTTGCGAAAGAATGCTGCTTTGGGATACTCTTTTCACGACGTCGAAAGGAGCTGCCATGAGAATCGTGATGGTCTGCCTAGGAAACATCTGCCGCTCGCCAATGGCGGAATACGTGCTGCGCCACCTCGCCGCGCAGGCAGGCCTCAGCGAACGGATACAGGTGGACTCCGCCGCCACAAGTCGCTACCAAATCGGCGAGACGCCCCACCACGGCACACGCCGCGTGCTCGCCGCGCACGGCATACCCTGCGGCAACCATCGCGCACGCCAGCTCACGCGAGCCGACTACGGACGCTACGACCTCATCATCGGCATGGACGCGGAGAACCTCTACGACATCCGGCGAATCGTAAGGCGCGACCCTGAGGGCAAGGTACACGCCCTACTCGACTGGTCGGACAACCCGCGTGACATCGCCGACCCGTGGTACACCGGTGACTTCGAGACCACGTATGCTGACGTGCTTGAGGGCTGCCGCACGCTGCTGGATGACCTGCGAAGACGTGCTTGAGGGCTGCCGCACGAGCCGCGCAGCCCACAGAATCGACCGCGGACTCAGGCACGTTCCTCGAGCACGGCCTGAAGCTTCTCGATAAGCTGCTGTTCCTCGCCCTCGGCGACGCCGTCACTCATCGAAACGATTGAACATGCGTCGAGGATGAGCTTGCGATACGTCTCGCAGAGCCCCTTGTCAATCGTGGCAAGCCTAGCGAGCGCATCGTACGCGTCGAAGTCGCAGTAGTCGTCGACCACGGGCTTCAGGGAGACGTACGCCTCCTTCAGCTGCCGAGGCGTATACTCCGTGGAGAACATCCGGTCCAACACCTCGGCCTCCGCGCGCTCAAACACACCGTCGGCCGACATGATCTGGAGCGCGACGGCAAAGAGGTCGGACTCGAAGTAGGCCGACATGAAGCCGTACGCATCCACGTCCCACCTCCCCTCGCTCTCAAGCTCATTGCAGGTCGTGAGGAACGCATCGAATTCTGAGACGAAGTTTTCGAGGGCAATCTCTGCACGCGTGTTCATGGCAGGTCCTTTCGTTTGGAACATCCGTGACACCATCATAGGACAGCAAGCGTTGAGTTCGCGGAAGAGTTACGCACCGCCTAGCGGATGGTCTGGCTGAACGCGCGGAAATTCTCGGTCTCACGACCCGGAGCGCAGAACACCGCGAACTCGATCACCTCGAAATACCCAGCCATCTCGTCGAGCACGTCGCGGTATGCCCGCGCCACGACCCATGGGTCGTTTTGGAACGCGCCGCAGCCAAAGGCTCCCAGGACGAGCGCGTCGGCACC
>CACXDP010000131.1 GCA_902766445.1 uncultured Coriobacteriaceae bacterium | reverse complement strand
GGCCTACACCTTCGACCAGGACTGGAACGTCGTCGAGAAGAAGTACATTGGCGACCCCGACGTCATCGCCGCCAAGATCGACGCCGTCGCCAACCAGGGCAAGGCCAAGAAGTAGTAACAGGACACAGCGCCTTTTCCGCCAGGAGCCGATCTTGGCGGCGCACTCCCGCACCGTAAGGGGCGGGAGTGTTCCTTTTAAAGATCGATGCCGTCGCCAACCAGGGCAAGGCCAAGAAGTAGTCATCACGACAATAAGCGTGCTGAAGGGCAGCTCCTCGTTTGGGGAGCTGCCCTTCTTGTAAGGCGATTCATCAACAGTAAGTGCATGGTTACCCTCGAGAGGGAATTCCCTGATAAAACCTCAGCCCTCCGATGACTCCTTGAGACCACTCATGATGCCGTCAATAGTATCATCATCGTAGCCCATCTCGCGCATACGCCCGGCCACCTCTTCGAGGCCCTCCTTACGGCCCTCCTTACGGCCCTCATTATGACCTTCATCGTGGCCCTCTTTGTAACCTTCGTCGTGACCCTCTTTGTAACCTTCGTCGCGGCCATCTTTGTAACCTTCGTCGCGGCCATCTTTGTAACCTTCATCGCGGCCAACTTTGCGCGCCCAGAGCTGCCCTTCACGGACCATGTCGTTATACTCCGTCCGCGCTTCACAGTACCTCTCGTACGCGCGCTTCAGTTCGGGATCGCCCAAGGCAATCTTGTAATGCTCGGCAAACTCCCTCATGGTAGGAAAGCACTTCATTACCTCATCCATGTCGTCCTCCCTGTAACCTTTAGCGAGAAGATAGAGCCATGCCAGCCCCTCATCGGTAGCTAACTCTCCATCATCTACAGTATAGCGCTTTCTCACCTTATTAAGCTCTGCAATTACGAAAAGGATGCGATCGCTGCCATTCTCGATTCCGTCCTCCGACTTCCACATAGGACGTCCGACATGCAGGAATGCCTTGTCCTCGAAACGCTCCCACCCCTCGACGAGCATGATAACGACTACTTGCGGAAGCACGCTGTAATCCTTTGGCCCTCCTTTGGGTGTATGCTCACACAGCAGCTTCGACGCGTAGAAGAGAGCTTTGTTGTCCACATTGACACGCTCACGCTGCGCCTCAAGGTCAACGATGGCACCCCCACCCGGAACAACGAGCACGTCTACTCGTGCGCTCCGCACTGCAATGCCACCCGCACTTGTAACGTCACACCTCAGCTCACGCACCTCTCCAATGGTGTCGATGTTAACGTGACGCAGTATCGCATTCACAAGCGATCGCGTCACATCCTTGGAGTCCTGACTACCAAACAACCTGAGAAAGAGGTCATTGAACAAAGGTGAGATGTACTGCCTCTCCTTCGACTCGTCGCTCTGAGGTACAGCTTGCACGTTGTCATCGTTCGCCACGCCGCTCATACCAGACTTGCTCTCATCCGCACTCTGCATGGTTCCTCCCGTCCTTGGGCTTCCAATGGGAGGGCAAACGCTACCATTCTGAGCTTGCAGCTTTTTCCCCGCTAGCTGACAGCAATTTCCCCAGTTTTTGCACCGCCGCAGGTAAACATTGGTGTTTCACTTTGCACGTGATTGACCTTAGACTTTGCTGAAATATTTCGCAGAGGCAGCCGCCACTCACTCGAAGGGGAAGTGATAGGGCAGACCCAACTCGTCTCGCACCTCGCAGAACTCGCGCTGTACGGCGTCGCCGATGGGTACACCCTTATCCTTACGCTCCTGCCAGACAAGCCATTCCTTCTCCCCTGCCGTGTAGATGCGATCGTAGCCAGGAGCACGACGAGAAGCACGCAGCTGTCGACAGATATCCCCCGCAATACGACGGAACTCGTCTCGGCCGACGAACGCATCGGGATCAACCACAAAGAAGAAGTGACCAAGCCCATACATCTGCGGCGAACCGTCTGGTGCGACGCCCGTAAGAGCCTTCATGAACCTGCCACCCGCCAGAGCCGCGCTCAGAATCTCGACGACCGCTGCATAGCCATAGCCCTTGTAGCCGCACATCTCGTCACCGGGACCGCCGCCCAAAGGAGCGAGCGCAGCCGTACCATCCACGAGCATCTGGAGAATCTGCTCAGAGTCCGTAAGCTCGCTGCCATCGGCAGCCACCACCATACCAGCGGGCGTTGGCTTACCCTCGCGCGCATAGTACTCGATCTTTCCCCGCTGCACGATGGAGGTTGCGCAGTCGATACAGAATGGGAACTCCTCGTCAGTGGGAAGGGCAAAAGTGAGGGGATTCGTACCCATCATGTTTTCCACACCGAAGGTCGGTGCGATGGAGGGACGAGCGTTGGTTCCCACGAGGCCGATCATGCCCTCCTTGCTCGCCATAGTCGCCCAATAGCCGGCAATCCCGAAGTGCGTTGAGTTGCGAACGGCACCTCCCGCCATGCCCAGCGCACGTGCCTTCTCGATGAGCCGTTCCATGACGAAGTGCGAGGCGACCATGCCCATCCCATCATGCGCGTCGATAACGAGCGTGGTGGGCGTCTCGCGCACGACCTCGAGCTCGGTCGTGGGGAGCAGCGTGCCATTCTTGATTCGGTCGAGATAGATGGGCTTGAAGCGATTGCAGCCATGGCTTTCGATGCCACGCCGGTCGCTCTCGAGCAGCACGTCGGCACAGATGGCCGCATCCTCGCGAGGAACACCATAACCCTCGAACGCGTCAATCATAAAGTCATTGATAAGCTCCCACGAGACGTAGGGACGGGTCTCCGACTGCATGTCAGCTCCTTTGTTCATCAATATGGTCTTATACATTCTAACCCAAGGAGCATCGGCCATGTGCAATGTACAGCAGAGACGCGCTGGCCAGCGCATCACGCCTTCTTTGTCAGACGGAGCAGTCTGAGGATTAGGTCGACACCGCCAACAAGCGCGGCGAGCGTGCCAGCAGCGATGCAAAACGGATGCATAGAGGTGTGGCAGCGCATCGTCGGTATCGCGCAGAGGTCGATGAGCACGCCGGGCATCAGTGCCACGAGCACGCCAAGACACGCGACGGCAAAGGAGAGGCCCCGTCGTTCGCCCTCGTCACGTTCAAAGATGCGCACAATCGAAAGGATCAGCATCACGACAGCGACTCCCAAGATTGCGCGAGCAGCCCAGAAACAGCTGCCAACTTCCCCGCCGTCGTGGTCAACGCATGGACTGGCAAACGTAAGAACGCCCACTATGAGCAGCGCAGCAAGCGCGGTTAGGATGATACCGATGAGTGGGTCAGCCTTGTCTTCGCGCGCATTTGCCCCAGATAGTCTCATGGTCACACCTCCGAAGCCGGACGCCAGAGAGTACGAGAGCGCTCATCAGGCTGAACGTGGGCATGCGCTGCGACCTCTGACCACTTGACAGTATATCCCGCGCCATGCGCACAAAACACCGAGTCCGGAGTGTGGGGCAGGTCGGCCTCGGGATCATATGCGGCCGCAGCCTCCACCACCTCAGCATCATGGCAGGGTTCGTATCCAGAGGGCACGAGGTCGATGAAGCCTTCGCCAGCAGAGTATGCGGCGACCTCCAACGGGTAGTCACGCACCTCGGAGACGGCGACTACACCCTCGAGCCTAGCCAGCTCGCCCGCCATTTCCGGCTCGCCGAAGCGTGCGCCCATACGCTGCAAGTCCGCGAGAGCGCGGCCTATCTTTGCCGCAGGAACTTCCAGCTCGAAGCGATACGTCGGCTCAAGCAGCATACAGGCGCCTGCCGCGCGTGCCAGCATGAGGGCATGGCGAATCGCCCGATAGGTCGCCTGCCGGAAGTCGCCACCCTCGGTGTGCTTGGGATGTGCCCGCCCACCCAGCACCGATATGCGCACGTCCGTGAGTGGAAAGCCGGCCAACACTCCGAGGTGCTCCCGCTCGGCAGCATTCGTGAGAATCAGCCGCTGCCAATTGCGGTCAAGCTCGTCGAGAGGACATAAGCTGCCGAACGTCACGCCTAATCCACGTGGCGCAGGCTCAAGCAAGAGATGCGCCTCCGCATAGTGGCGCAGCGGCTCGAAGTGTCCGATACCCACCACCGGCTCGCTGATCGTCTCTTTGTAGAGGATGCCACCCAACTCGAAGTCCACCTCGATGTCATGGCGGCGTGCCAGCTCCTCGCGCACGACATCCTGCTGAATCGCTCCCATGAGCTGCACGCGCAACTCACCCAGCCGCTCGTCCCAGCGGACACCGAGCAACGGGTCCTCGTCGGCAAGCTCATCAAGCGCCTGGTGAACCGTGCGTACGTCGTTCTCGCCACAGAGAACGCGATATGAGAGGACCGGCTCGAGCGTCGGCGCCGGCGCAATGGGCTCTGCTCCCAGAGCATCGCCGGGTTGTGCGTCGGCAAGACCCGTCGCTGCACACACCTGGCCAGCGGACACGCCACCAACCACCTCGTATCGATCACCCGTATAGAGACGGAGTTGGTCGGGCTTATCCGTCCAACCGGATCCGTCAGCTCGCATACAGGTCACGGGTGTCTTGGCCCGCAACTCTCCTCCGGTGACGCGCAACCACGTAAGCCGCTCCCCCTTGGCATCACGGCCGACTTTATATATGCGTGCGCTAAATTCGTCTGGCCAGCATCGATCGGGCGCGAGTTGTGCAAGGAACTCCAGCAGCGTTCGCACGTCTTCCTCTCGTCGGGCAGAACCAAAGAGGCACGGGAACACCTTGCATCCGAGCACGAGTTTGCGAATGGTATCCTTTGTCAGCTCACCTGTCTCGAGCAACTCGTCGAGCGCTGCCTCGTCGGTAAGCGCGAGTGCCTCGGCATCGTCCACATCTACGCAGCGCTCATCGAGCCGCGCGCGCAAATCAGCCAGCAGTTCCTCGGAGGGCGGCACATCGAGGTCGCACTTGTTTACAAAGACGAGCGTCGGCACATTGCGCGTACGCAGCAGTCGCCAGAGGGTACGCGTATGACCACGCACGCCTTCGTTAGCCGCAACCACGAGCACGGCAACATCGAGCGCTGCAACTGTGCGCTCCGCCTCTGCCGAGAAGTCGACGTGCCCAGGCGCGTCCACGAGCATGAGCAGGACACCGTCGTGCTCCATGCGCGCCTGCGAGGAAAAGATCGTGATGCCACGCCGACGCTCCATGGGATCTGCGTCCATGTGGGAGTCGCCCTTGTCCACGCGTCCCGGCACGCGCACCGCACCCGTCGCAAAGAGCATCGACTCGGCAAGCGTCGTCTTGCCCGCGTCTACGTGGGCGAGAAGCCCAACCACCAGCTGCCTCATGCGCGACACTCCCATTCGAGGCCTTTGGCGCGGGTTGCGGCGCGCGAATCTTCCAAGAGCATGGGTCGCGCGAAATAGAAGCCCTGTGCCATCTCGCAGCCCTCTTCGCGTAGGAAGTCAAGGTGTTCCTTGCGCTCGACGCCCTCCTGCAGCGGTTCGACGCCCATGCCACGCGCCATCTGAATGACATTCCTGATGAGTACACCAGCGCGCGGATGCTCGTCGAAGGTGTGCAGGAACTCCAGGTCAAGCTTCAGCACGTCGAAGTCGTAGTCAAGGAGACTGTTCAGTGCCGAGTAGCCACTCCCGAAGTCGTCCACCCACACGCGATAGCCCGCCTCGCGGAACTTCTCGATCGTGTCCACCAAAAAGACCGCATTCTCGTTGAGCGTGCTCTCGGTGATCTCGATATCGAGCATGTCCGGCTCGAAACCGAATTCCTTGCGGCACTTCTCCGTTTCCCCAAAGACATCGCAGAGCTCGAAGTCAAGTCGCGAGAGGTTCACCGAAACGGGCACAACTGGCTCGCCTGCAGCCCTGAGCATTGCCATGTCCTCGAGGACCTTGCGCAGTACGTAGAGGTCCACCTTGTGAATCAGACAGTATTCCTCAAGGGTCTGCACGAAGTGCGAAGGCGGTAGGAAGCCCAGGCGCGGGTCATCCCAACGAGCAAGTGCTTCATAACCGCAGATCTTACCCGTCGAGATGCGCACGATGGGCTGATAGAACACCTTGAGGTGATGGTGCGCCACCGCCACGTCCACGTTGTCAATCACATACTGTTGCAGACGCAGACTCTCATAAAGGTTCGTGTCGTAGATGCCGTAGACACGATCGTAGCGGCGCTTCACGGTGTTGCAGGCCAGACGCGCATGGTCGCACGCCGCCCCCACCTCGTGGCAGCTGTCATCAAGCTGATAAATACCGGCCTTCACCACGACGCGCGTATCATCATGCGCAGCAATCATGGCGCTGTGGATGTGCGTGACATGCTCAATCATCTTTGCGATGCCCATCGGTGCACATACGGCGAAGTGGTCGTTGGAGAAGCGCGCGACGAGCGCCCCCTCAAACTCCTCATGCAGTATGCGAGCGAGCAGACAGAGCAGGTCATCGCCCGCCTGAAAACCATACTCCTCGTTGAACACCTTGAAGTGCATGATATTAAAGTGCGCGAAAGCAAGCTCATGCGGACAGTTCGGCGAGTCAAGTAGCATCTGCACGTCGTCATAAAACGACTTCATGCTTGCGATGCCCGTCAGGGGGTCGGTATCCGCCATCGCGGAAAGGATCTGCGACTCAGCCAGGCTGTTGCGATTGCGGTTAAGAAACTCGTCCTTATTGACGTCCACGATGTAAACGTAGAAGTACTTCTTGCCGTCCGGACCGTGCAGCAGGTGGCCGAAATCTTCGACGTAGCGCACGTCGCCCTGCTTCGTGATGATGCGATAGCGCACGTAGTCATGGCGCTTGTCGATGCCGAAGGTCTGGGCGTTGATGTCGTTCTGAATCTTTGCGTAGTCATCCGGATGGACCATGCCATCGAAGGTGTTATGCACGTGTTCGCGAAACTCCTCGACCGACGAGCAGCCGTAGAGGGCTACGACGTTCTGGTCGACGAAGCGGATGGTCAGGTCGTCCTCCGCATCGTAGACAAAGATCCCACCGGGCAGCCCAGAAGGGATGACGTTCTCGGTCGTAATCTCGCGTGACATACTAGCCTCCTCGTTCGCAACGAAAGTATTATACCGACTGACCACTTTCCCACAGCGGGAAAGTGGTCACTCCAGGCCGGCACCGTTGCTCTCGATGATCTCCTTGTAGCGCCAGTAGCTCTGCTTGATGGCGCGCTCGAGGGTGCCGTGGCCGTCGTTGAAGCGGTCGACGTAGACGAAGCCGTAGCGCTTCTTCATCTCGCCGGTGCCAGCGCTGACGACGTCGATGGGACCCCAGTAGAGATAGCCGCGGCAGTCGACGCCGTCATCGATGGCACGAGAGACGTTCTTGATGTGCTCCTCGATGTAGTGGACGCGGAAGTCGTCGTGGATGGTACCGTCCTCGCCAAGGTTCTCGTCAAGGCCTACGCCGTTCTCGACGATGAGCAGCGGCAGATGGTAGCGGTCGTAGAGCACGTTGAGCGTGTAACGCAGGCCGTCGGGGTCCACCGGCCAGCCCCAGGGTTGCGGGGCTTTGTCCACCAGGAACGGGTTGTCGATGCCCGAAAGACCGCTCGTGTCCCCGCCGAGGTTGATATCCGCATCCACCACGGTCGAGCGATAGTAGCTGAACGAGAAGAAATCCACCGTGTGCTTGCGAATCAGTGCCAGCTCGTCCGACGTGAACTCGACCGTCACGCCGTCCTCGCGCCAGCGGCGGCGCAGGTAGGTGGGAACGATACCGAGGCAGAACGGGTCGCCGAAGTAAAAGACGTTGTTGCGCTGGGCCTCGAGCGCCACGCGGATGTTCACCGGGTTGCAATCGTGCGGATAGGTCGCAACGCCAGAGCAGGTGAGCATGCAACCAACCTTGAGATCGGGATTCATCTCGTGGGCAATCTTTACGGTCTCAGCATTGGCCACGAGGAAGTTGTGGTAGGCGTCCCACTTGTCTTGCTCCGTGGTGGAGTCCACCGGCTTGGTTGGGTCGGCTGGGTTCTTGATGGTCAGCACGCCACCCGCCACGAACGGCATGCGAAAGAGCGCGTTGACCTCGTTGAAGGTGAGCCAATACTTCACCTTGTCGCCGAAACGCTCGAAACAGGTGGTGACATAGCGACGCCAGAACTCGATGAGCTTGGGATTCGACCACCCACCATACTCGGTAAGCAGGTGCAATGGCGTCTCGTAGTGTGAGAGCGTGATGACTGGCTCCATACCGAGCTCGCGCATGCAAGCAAACATGTCGTCGTAGTAGGCAAGGCCCGCCTCGTTGGGCTCCTCTTCGTCGCCGTTCGGAAAGACGCGACCCCAAGCAATGGAGGTGCGGAAGGCGTTGAAGCCCATGCCAGCCATCAATTTGAGGTCATCGCGATAGCGGTGGTAACCATCGACCGCCGTATGCGAGAGGTAGGCCTTGTTTGGGTCGAGCGCGAGCTCGTACTTGCCGGTCTCGTCATTCCACGCGATGCCGGGATTGCGGTTCATGATGCCCACGAGCACGTCGGTGACGTTGGGCTGCTTGCCGTCCTCCAGCCACGCGCCCTCGTACTGGTTTGCTGCAATCGCGCCGCCCCACATGAATCCTTCGGGAAATGCCATGATTCGCTCCTAACTTGTCAGAGATGCCTTTATTATAAGGTGACAAGGGGACGAAGGTGACAAGGGGACGGGGGGAACTGTCACATTCAGCCGCTTTGGAACGCCTCGCCAGCCGTTACTTCGACAGCGTCTTGGCC
>CACXDP010000130.1 GCA_902766445.1 uncultured Coriobacteriaceae bacterium | reverse complement strand
TGCTGTGTGAGGTATTTCTTGGGTCGAGCCGCGTTCCTTGTCCCTCAATGGCTGAAAATGCGTTTATTGTACGACGAAATCCATGAATGGCGAGTATGAGGGTGCGTTTGCCCTGAAAAGCGCATCCTGATAGATGGCAATTCAGAGATTTGTCGTACAAAAAGCGCACTTCTAACCAGAGCCTTGCACGAATAAGCTGAAAATAATATATTGGTATAGAAATGCGTTAGCATATAGAGATTTTTCCTATCGCAGCGCTACTAAAAAAGCGTGAATATGCTTGTGCGGCAAGCGGCAAGTAAGTTGGCACAGGAGGTTCTCTCGTAGTATTTCGCTGATTTGCATAGAGGGCTCAAAAAAGGCGATAACGGTGCGTGGTTGGCACCTCACAGTAGCTCTCTGGCAAGTTGGCCGAGGCGTCGTCCCAGTTCGGAGAGCGTGAGAGGGCCGTCTGAGGTTACGAGGGACCTGCGGGCCGTGTCTGCAAGCGTGGGAACGAGTTCGAGTGCGACGTCAAAGGCCAGCAGAAAGCCTTCGATCTGCACTCCCAGATGCGAGAGTGGGGAGAGCAGCCAGGCCAGTGTCCCCACGAGATCGTCTGTCTCGACGGCGTTTGCAAATGCCCTAGCGGCCAAGGACAGTGCCGCGAGCGAGGTGATGCCCCGTGTGGTTTCGACCGCTGCCACCTCCACGTTGCCACCTGTCGCGAGGAGTTGCAGCAAGAAGGTCACTGCTCCGATGCCCGCAAACGGCACAACCATGCGAATGAGCGTGTGGGCATCTACGTGGGCTACCAGGCATGTAGCGAGCGCAAGCGCGACGCAGACGGCGAGCATGGCGAGATTATCCATATGCAACACGATGACGGCGAATGCTACGAAAGTGCAAAAAAGCATAAGGGCTGCTATGCTCGGTGCATGCGACATTATATACGAGAGGGGTAGTCCCTTTCGTGCATCCCTATATGTGAAGGCGTGTCGTTGGGGTTCTGCGTCCAAGGCGTCACTGGTAGGCAGTCCGCTCGCGTCTGCGTTCTGCGAGGAGGGCGTATCCTTCTCGGCTAGCGCCTCGGCGAGTTGTGTGGCAAACCAACCGCTGATGGCACCCGTTACGCAACCCGCTACCAAGAGAACGGGCAGTGCGTACCACACGGCGGTCGTGCGCAGGAGTACCTGTGCTACGAGTAGCTGCCCTACCTCGTGAAGCAGTGCTCCCACGACCGAAACCATCCAGAGACGCATCGTCTTGAGCCGCGAAAGAGGCACCATGCCGATGAGCGCCAACGCCGTTCCCACGACCGAGTACGCCATCGTGAGCGGCGAGCCAAACAAGAACCCCACGGCGAGCACCTTGATGAATGCGACGCACACCGCCCCAGAAACGTCTCCTGTGGCAAGCGCTACGAGGACAGCGACATTTGCGAGACCGAGCTTGACACCGGGAATGGGTATCGGCATGAACGTCTCGGTATAGCTTAGTAGCATCGCGCACGCTGAGAGCCTGCCGATGCGCGTCCATCGGTGCACCTCTTCGTCGGTGAGCTGGCCTGATGGCGTTCCGTCACGACTCTCGCTCATCGCGACACCAGGTCGACCTCGGCCTCGTCCTCCCACTTGACAGCATCCTCGTCAAGCTTTGAGCTGCCTGCCTCGTTGTCTGCGATTTCCACCCAGAGTCGGTGCGGCAGGCAGACGAGCTGCTCACCAGGGTGTGAGATTGGTTGCTGATGCATGCAGCTACCTTTGGGACAGTCCGCTTCGGCGACACGTGCGGTTCCGTTTTCGATGACAATCACATTGGTGCCGAAACTTGTTGTCACCTCAATTCGCGCGTCTTCGTCAAGGGGAAGCGTGCGCGTGCCACCGTCTCCGTCGTGAATCACCACGTTTGTCGCGGTGGCGCCACCCGCTGGTCCAAGCAGCAGGTACGCAGTTACGATGGCTCCCACGACAAGGACGCCCACCACGATTGTCGCTGCGTTTCTGCGCAGTGCGTCCACCACATCACCCCCGCACTATGATACACCGTGGGTGGTGCGGTGTATCATGGTGCGACGTGCAGGTACACAAAAGGGCTGCTCCTCGCGTACCGTAACTATGCTGGAGAAGGCGGGTATCGTGAACGTCACGCGTAGACAACTGATTGCGGCTTGGTGGTTGGGGGCGCTTGCCGGTTTCGCCACACCGCTGACGGGTTGCGCCAAGTCCGCAAGTGCTGTCGAGCAACGTTCTGCCACGACCTTCAACTTCGATACGGTCTGTACGATTGCCGGCGTCATGTCGCAAGAGGTGCTCGACGAGGCCTGTGCGCTCTGCGAACGCTTTGAGAAACTCCTATCGCGCACGATTGCGACCTCGGACGTAGGGCGCATCAACGCGGCGGCGGGGGAGGCCGTTGAGGTAGATCCGCTCACGGCAGAGCTCATCGTGTCGGCACTTGGCTATTGCGAGGAGTCTGAGGGCCTCTTTGATATCACGATTGGCGCGGTGAGCGAGCTGTGGGACTTTACGGAGGGTGTCGTGCCGAGCGAGGAGGCCATCGCGCAGGCGCTGCCCCACGTGGGTTGGCGCAATGTGCAGGTCAAGGGTTCGACGGTGCGCTTGCTCGACCCCGATGCACGCATCGATTTGGGCGGTATTGCCAAGGGTTATATTGCCGACGCCTTGGTGGACCTTCTGGCAGAGAGGGGCGTGACAAGTGCATCGGTGAACCTCGGCGGCAACGTGTGCGTGCTTGGCAACAAGCCTGACGGCAGTCCATGGTCCGTTGGTGTGCGCGATCCCGACGACTCGAGTGGCTCTTCTGTCATTGCTAAGGTGCCTCTGTCGGGTGGCTCGGTCGTGACGAGCGGTCTCTATGAGCGGAGCTTTGAGTCGGGCGGACGGCGCTATTGGCATATCCTCGATCCACACACGGGATATCCCGTGGAAACGGACCTCATCTCCGCCACGATTGTCTCCGAGCGCTCGATTGACGGCGACGGTTACACGAAGCCGCTCTTTATGTGGGGCTCCGACGAGGCGCTTCGCCGTCTGTCTCGCAAACCCGAGCTCCAAGTCCTGCTCGTCACTGCCGACGGCGAGCCTCTGATGACTCCGAATGCCAGCTTCGAGTTGGTGTGACCACGCCCCACACCTGTGCCCGGTTTGGAGTGCCATCCTCGGATGCAAAAAGTGCAAAGAATTGCGGCTTCTGTGCAGTTTTCGGGTGCCGAATCGCCACGTGGGCGATAAGGCACCCCACAAAAGCGCAGGTAGATGGTGCCGTAAATTTGAATCCGAAAAAACCGAGACTGAAAAACTATACATACCTCGCAAAAACTTGCACTTTTCTCATCCGCATTTGGCACTCGTGAAACGTTCCGAACCATAGCCCAATTGTCGACAGCCGCCAACCGTGTCGCAAGGGGTTGTCATTCTGACGAGTTCGTGTAACGGTTCCTCATTCCTCGATGGCACCAAGGAAGGCATCCACAAGTTTGCCCAGCTCAACGCGTTGCTCGTCGGTGAGGCTGAGCACGTCGCTGCCCCATGCCTCGGGAGTTAGCGCGACACCGAACCCAGTCTCGCCGATGATCTCCATGCCCATAAAGCCGAGCAACTCGTTGAGCTTGCCCCGCACGCCGGCGGTTGCCGCGCGACCGCCGGCACCGCTGATGGCTACGACCTTGCCCTTCGCTGTCGAGGGGCTTGCAGGGTCAGTCGGGTCTTGCGGGCGGGAGAGCCAGTCGAGGAGATTCTTCTCGCCGCCGGGGACGTTGAAATTGTACTCCGGCGAGCAGATCCATACACCATCACAGCTTTGGACCTCGGCGCGGACGCGGGCCACGGCTTCGGGTACGGGGTTCTCGATGTCCTGGTTGAGCAAAGGCAGGTCGGTCCAGTCGAGATAGCTGACGCTGGCGCGTCCCGCCATGAGGGCCTCGACCTCGCCGGCGAGCTGTCGGTTGAACGAGCGCTTGCGCAGCGACCCTACGATCATGAGCACGTTCTTCATTGCAGTCTCCTTTCACATGAGGCGGAATGCCTCTCTCCGGTTGTGCCCAATTGTGCATCAGATTCTCTCGCTCATCATTTTGAGGATAGCGACGAGGCCGTCCTCGAGGCTTGCAACGTCCACCCATTCGTCGCGCGTGTGCGCCCCTGCACCGCGCACGGCACCTATGCACACGGCGGGGATGCCGAGCGAGAGGGGGATGTTTGCATCTGTTGAGGATGGCGCGATTGCGACCTCCGTGCATCCTGTTGCTGCACGTGTCGCGGCGCACGCCTTGTCCGCAAGCGCCTCTAACGCCGCCACGTCCACCGCTCCGTTGCCCGGCCTCTCGCCAAGAAGCTCGACGGAGAAGCACACGCCGTCGTCTCGATGAGCCTCTTGATGTGTGGCCACAATGCGTTCGAACTCCGCTCGCGCCGCCCGCAGACACTCGTCGTCGACCGACCGCAGCTCGTAGAGCATCTCAGCATGTGCGGCGATGGAGTTCACCGTCGTCCCACCCGAGACGACCCCCACGTTCTGAGTCGTGGTGGCCGTGGCAGGCAGCTCCATATCGTCGAGATCGCAAACAAGTCGGGCAAGCTCCACGATGGCGTTGGGCGTTCCGAACTTCTTGAACGAATGACCACCGGGGCCGTCGCAGCTTACGCGCCATCGCACCGACCCCACCGCCTCGCGCACCACGTTACCGAGATACGTGTCGAACGTCGCATGACTCGCAATGCGGGCACCGTATCGGTCGTAGATTGCGCGTGTGCCCCGCAGGTTGCCCAGCCCCTCCTCGCAAGAGTTGGCAACTACGAGGACCGACCTCCCTGCGGTGGCCTCGGGGTGAGCGAGCAGCCAGCGAGTGGCAAAGAGAAGCCCCACGAGGTTGCCAGTGTCGTCGCCGACGCCTGGCGCGTACAACCTGCCGTCTTCCTCGCGCAAGGGCAGGGGTGTGAGGTCGTCGAAGACCACGTCCGTATGGGCAGAGAAGACCTCCACGCTCGCATTCGGCGTCTCGCTCACCCAGCAGAGGACGTTCTTTGCGTCATCGATTTCCACGCAAGTCGCTCCGGCATCGCGCAGCCACGTGGCGACGAACTCGGCTCGGGCCTCTTCGCGACTGGTAGGGGCGGGAATCTGCGCCAGCGTGCGTAGTAGCGCCACTTCCTCCTCGAAGACCTCGCGGGCATAGGTACGGGCAGCAGCTGTCTCCATGGCATCCTCCTTCTTTCGCGCAAGTGTAGCATGTGCCGATGGACGAGCGCCGCTTCTTGGTGTATCCGTCACACGCTGCCACGCATTTGTTACGATGGACGAACCCAAAACACCAAAGGAAGGAGACGGCTATGGCATTTCCCGAGGGATTCCTCTGGGGTGGCGCAATCGCGGCAAACCAGTATGAAGGCGCATGGCTGGAGGACGGCAAGCAGCCCAACGTCACCGACGTGCTCGTGGGCATCATGAACCGCAATCCCGGCATCGCGTGGAATGACGA
>CACXDP010000129.1 GCA_902766445.1 uncultured Coriobacteriaceae bacterium | reverse complement strand
TCCTTCGACATCCCCTTGGATTCGGCGAACAAGATGTTGCCGCATGACATCAGCGGGGTTGAGGGCGTCGGTGCCGTTGCGCTTGCCGTGGCGGGCATGCTGGAAGGGGAGGCGATCGCTCGTGGCGCTTGATTGGAACCAAGAAGTAAGTCTCGCGACCATCATGGATATCGCGCGCCCTGGTAAGGGTGGCGATAAGGGTAGCGCTACCATTCCCACAAAGACCACCATGAACCTATACCAGCCGGAGGCAAAAACCATCAACCTTCGCAAGGCAGTCATCCTGCTGGTACTAGCACTCATTCTCATCGGTGTCTTTGTCAAGTTCGGTATCATAGACCAGTTTGCAGCCCTCTCTCAGAAGCAGGCACAGCTTGAAGAGCAGCAGACGATTCTTATCAAGGCATCAGGGTCGCTAGAAGACTACAGGGAAGTTCAGGAGCTGTATGAGGCATATGTTGCGCAGTATGGATCTGATACTCCCGACGCCATCGAGGTACTCGATATGGTTGAGAAGCGCGTTATGAGTAAGGCTACGGTTACGGGCATTACGCTTTCCGGCGAAACGCTAACCCTCACGATAGAGGGGGTGTCACTTGAGACGGTGGGTGACTTGGCAAGTGACCTCGAAAAAGAGCCAACTGTAGAGGCGACTAACGTGATGGCGGCGACAGCACAGAGCGATGATACGCAGAAAACCGTCTCGACTTTGGTGGTCACGCTCGTCGGTTCACAGGACGAGGAGGGTTAGCCATGCTTTCGTATACGTTTTCCACGCGTGAGAAAGTGCTGATAGCTGTGCTGGTCATTGGATTGGTGGTCGTCGCATGGTATCAGCTCGTCTTTCTCAATGTCCAGAATCAAATGGCGTCCATCGATACGCAAATCACGCAGACGCAGAAAAAGCTTTCCGAATACCAGAAGCAGACGGCAGATCAAAAGAAGATGCGCGACGCGATTGACGCGTACGAAAGTCAGGGGCTCGAGCCCGTCATGCTCCCAGAATACGACAACACGCAGAATCTGATGGCATACCTGCACGGGGTACTCGCGCTTACGAAGAACTATGAAATGTCATTCAAGAACCCGACTCTCTCCGAGGAGGACAATACCGTACACCGGACTGGTACCGTCAAGTACGAGTGCGACACGTATGAGCAGGCTCGCAAGGTTGCGGAGTCGGTCGCGCATGGACCATACACTTGTCAGGTTGACGCGATGTCAATTGAAGCAAAGAAGTCTCGCAAATCTGGGGATGTCACAGTGAAGTATGTCACGACGTTGCAAGTGACGTTCTTTGAGAACAAGCCGTCTGATAAGTCTGATAAGGAACTAGACGCTGAGGAGGATACCGCGAAGGGCCAAGATTTGAGTGCCCTTACTCAGATGAACAAAAAATAGGGCGCCGTCAAAGGAGCGTGAAATGCAGCCCAAACGTACTACGATTACGCGTCGAGATGCCTTCCGATTGACGGCCCTTGTGGGCGTCGGTGCAAGCTTGGCAAAGCCGGCATTAGCTGATACGTCGACGGACCTCTCGAGTGCACAGGAGCGGCTTGCGGAGGCGCAGGCGCAACTGGGTGTCATCGCGGACGAGTATGAGGTTCTGTGCCAGAAGCAGTCGGCCACCCTTGATGACCTCGATGAGGTTGAGACGGCAATCGAAAACTTGTCGGTAAACATAGCCGACATCGAGGTTCGTCTTGTGGAGAAGCGCGAGAAGCTCGCCCGTAACGTTTCAGACGAGTACAAGGACGGCAGCCATGGGGTCGTAGACCTCGTGCTAGGTTCCACCTCGATAGAGGATCTTATAAGTGGTCTGTACTACTACCAAAAGGTTACAGACGAACAGGCGCGCCTCATCCAAGAGGTGCAGCATGAGCACGAGCGTCTCGAGCAGCAGCGTGGAGAGCTCTCCGAACAACGGGAGGCCTTGCGTGAGGTCAGTCGCGTGCAGACCGAACAGCTTGAGGCCATGCGTGGCAAGCAATATGAAGCCCAGCAGCTTATCGACGGGCTCGATGCGGAGGTACGCGATTTGCTCGCGAAACGCGATGCCGAGTTGCTTGCGGCTCAGAGTGAGGCGGCCAAAGCTCGCAAGGATCGTGAGGCACAGAAGGCTGTTGCCGGTAGCGCATCACGGCGCTCGTCGAATTCCGAATCGCAGTCGAAAGACGATTCCGGTACATCAAAGAAGCCGCGCACGGATGAGGAACAGGCTTCGGAGAATGCCGAAGGGCAGACGACGAAAGAGCCCAAGCCTGAGACGGAGACCAAGCCTGAAGCGGAACGTCAGAATCAGCCGAGTCAGGAGACCACAGCGAAGCCCGAGCCGGAACCCGAAACGGAACCTGCGCCTACGCCCGAGCCTGAACCCGAACCTGCGCCTGAGCCCGAACCCGAGCCGGAGCCGGAACCCGAACCGGAACCTGAGCCGGAGCAGGAACCCACGCCAGAAGAAGAGCCTGAAGAAGACTACGGAGGCTCTGAGGGACGTGGAGGTAATGGCGATGGGTCGGCCGCAGCCGTCATCGCGGCATGCTACAGTACCCCGTCACCAGGCGGAGGCCTCTGCGCTGGTTGGTGCTCAAACGTGATGATCAATGCCGGTTATGGTTTCGTCGCTGGCAATGCCAATGACATGTATGCAGAGTTCTGCTACAGCTCGAATCGAGCCGACTTAAGACCAGGAATGGCGGTGGCCGTTTCGACGCATCCCCATACTTCTGCTGGCCGGATCTATGGTCACATCGGCATGTATGTTGGCGATGGCACAGTGATGGATAACATTGGCTACATCCGTAGCATCTCGCTAGACGAATGGATATCGTACTATGGCGAGACGGTGCCCGTGCGCTGGGGTTGGCTGAACGGTATCGTCTTGTCGTAGGCTCTACGAGCGATAAGGAGGAGCCTGTGGAAAGATCCGAGCTACGAGCATTGTTAGGGCAAGTGGCCAGCGGGTCAGTCTCAGTCGATACGGCACTTGATCGTGTTGGCACATCGCCATTCGTGGATATGGGTTTCGCGAAGCCTGATTTGCATCGTGGCGTACGCACAGGTGCCTCGGAAGTGATATATGGGGCAGGCAAGACTGCTGAGCAGATTGCCGCCATCGTCGCTGCGCTTGTTGACGGAGGCCAAGGTCATGTGCTGGTAACGCGCATCGATGCCGAGAAAGCCACAGATGTGTGCGAGCTGCTTGCAGCTGACGCCCAAAGGGCACCGCTTCCTTGCGACTACCATCAGGTGGCGAGTATTCTCGTGGTGGGCGATTTGCCAAAGCCTAGTGGCAACGGCACGATTGTTGTGGCATGTGCCGGCACGAGTGACCTGTATTGTGCCGAGGAAGCGGCATTGACGGCCGAGGCGATGGGTAGCCACGTTGCACGCCTCTTTGATGTGGGTGTTGCAGGTTTACACCGGCTTCTGGCGCACGTAGAGCTTCTACAACGGGCGACTGCGGTCGTGGCGGTGGCAGGAATGGAAGGGGCGCTTCCGAGCGTCATAGGCGGCTTGTGCGCCTGCCCGGTAATCGCTTGTCCAACGAGCGTTGGATACGGTGCATCCTTCGACGGCCTGGCGGCATTGCTCGCTATGCTCAATTCGTGTTCGAGTGGCGTTTCGGTGGTAAACATCGATAATGGATTTGGTGCTGGCTATCAGGCCGCGCTTATTGACCACGCGCGCATCATGCGAGAATAAGGAGAAGCATAATGGGTCGAACGTTGTATCTGGAGTGCGAGAGCGGTATCAGCGGCGACATGGTGGTTGGAGCTCTGTTGGATGCCGGAGCTGACGAGCAAGGGCTTCTTCGTGCGCTAGAGAGCCTTGGAATCGGAGGATACGAAGTTCGCGTGTCGCAAAAGGAGGTTGGCGCGCTTGTGGGCTGCGACTTCGACGTGATACTCGATGCCGACCATGAGAACCATGACCACGACATGCAGTGGCTCTACGGGGGCGTAGAGGACACGCTTGCACCCGAGGCGCACGATCACCATACGCACGACCATGGACACGTCCACGAGCACGGCCACCATCACGAGCATAGACAGCTTGCTGACATCCGTCGCATATTGGATGCATCGGGGCTCGAGGAAGCCGTGCGCTCAAGTGCACTCAAAGTATTTGAGGTCATAGCAGAAGCTGAAGCCAAGGCCCACGGTGCAACACCCGAGACCGTTCATTTCCATGAAGTTGGTGCAGTCGACTCCATCGTAGACGTCGTCGCAGCGGCTTGGTGTCTGAACGATCTGGGAGTGGATGACGTCGTGGTCTCTCCGCTTGCAGAAGGAGAGGGACAGGTGCGCTCTGCTCACGGAGTCTTGTCTATACCCGTACCCGCCGTGGCAAACATCGTGGAGGCACATGGTCTCGTCCTTCGGCGCGCTCATCGACCAGGAGAGCTGGTGACACCTACCGGCGCTGCTATCGCGGCTGCTTTTGGGACGACGAGCGCCCTGCCCGAGACGTATCGCATCGTCGCAAAAGGTATGGGATGCGGCAAACGTGCCTATGACCCGCCTAGCACGCTGAGAGCCACGATTATGGAGGAGGTGCTAGATCCGACGCATGCCAAAACCACCGACCTTTGGAAGTTGGAGACTGAGGTTGACGACTGCAGCGGCGAGGCACTCGGTTATGTCCTCGAGCACCTCTATGGCGCAGGGGCACGCGAGGCGCACTTCTTGCCCGTCTTCATGAAGAAGGGGCGGCCAGGCTACCAGATTGAGGTGTTGTGCGACAAGGAACGCATTCCCATGCTCGAAAGCATTCTCTTTGCAGATACCACCACTATCGGAATCAGACGCTGCCAGATGGAACGCACAGTACTGGAAAGAAGGGAAGTCTATATGGATACGCCCTATGGCCCAATACGTGCGAAACAGGTCGTTCTGCCTGACGAATCGATCCGTACATATCCTGAGCACGATGCGGTGGCTGCGGCTGCACGAGATCGAGGAATTGGGTATCAGGATGTCGTGAAGGCCGCCAACCGGTCGTCAGCCGGTGATGCCGTGAATCTGTAGCTCATACCAGCTCAGAACGTAATAAGTGAGCAATGTGACGATGGCAATCCCAGCGATTGCGTACGCAACGGATACCATGAACCTGCGAAACCTTGCAGACTGAGCTAGGTCTGCATGACAGCGAGGGCAGACGGTTTCACCTTCGCCGAGGTCTTGTCCGCAATGCGAGCAACGCATATCTCTCCTGTGGTCCGTCGGTGTTTCATCATGATGGTATCAGGAAAGTCCTTCGGAAAACCTACCGTTGGCGGACAATCAGAAAGTTTGAACGATAAAACGACCCCGGTCTTAACGTGACCGGGGTCGTAGTGGCTAGAAATCTCGCAGCGAAAGATTAGTACTCTTCGTAGTCGCTGTAGTCATCGTAACCGTAGTCATCGGAGTAATCGCTGTAATCATCGCCAGAATCGGTGGTGGAGTTCGTGCCGCTGGTGGTGGAGTTCGTGCCGCTGGTCGTGGAGTTCGTGCCGCTGGTTGTGGAGGAACCAGTTCCCGTGGTGGAGTTGGTGCCGGTGGTCCCGGTGGTTCCAGTGGTCCCAGTTGTACCGGTGGTTCCGGTTGTACCAGTGGTGCCTGTAGTTCCAGTGGTCCCAGTTGTACCAGTCGTCCCGGTAGTGCCGGTTGCATTCGTCGTACCAGTCGTCGTGGTGGTGCCGGTGCTTGTAGTGGTGCCGGTGGTCCCATTCGTGCCGGTGG
>CACXDP010000128.1 GCA_902766445.1 uncultured Coriobacteriaceae bacterium | reverse complement strand
TAAACATGCCACCCGCACCGTTGGTCTCTTGGCCCAGCATGCCATACGAGAAGGGAATGCGCTCGTCCTTCACGCGCGCCTCGAGCAATCCAACGCGGAATTGCGTGGTCACGAAGTCGGCATCGCGCAAAGCCTCCCGGCGGTCAAGCGTGAGGTAAACCTTGACGGGCAGGCCAGCCTTGTCCCACATGCGTTGCGCGAGCGCACCTACGATTTCGAGTTTCTCGCGCCCGCGCTCCACATCCACGAGCCAAATCTCGCGAATCGGCAACCGGTCGTAGCGCTTGATGAAACCGTTCATGAGCTCGGGCGTGTAGCTCGAACCTCCGCCTATCGTACATATCTTGATACCTTCTGCCATGATGTAGCCCCTTTCTTCAATACCGTAACGTTATACTATCAGAGTTTTGAAACCCGCAGAACAACGAAAAAGCCCCCTGAAGGCCAACACCTTCAGGGGGCATTTCGCCACTCACCGATAGACTATTCCTCGGCCTTCTTTGCGGCTTCCTCGGCTTTCTTTGCGGCGTTGGCCTTGCGCGTCGCGGCAGCCTTCTTTGCCGCCGCAGAGCGCTTCGCCTTGAGGGCTGCTTCCTCGGCGTCGCTCTTGACCTTGTCAACGGCCTTCTTTGCGGTAGCCTTCGCCTTGGCTACGGCCTTCTTGGGCGCATCCTTCTTTGCAGCCGCCTTCTTTGCGGCAGCGTGGCGCTCAACAACAGTCTGCTTCTTTACCTTGGGCGGCAGTGGTCCGTCATACTTGAAGACAGCGCCACCGATGGGCGGGACGCGCACCTTGATGGAGTTGCTGCGCAGGTTCCAAGGCACCTCTTCGGACTCAAAGCGCTGATCGGCATTGGTAACGCCGGATCCACCGAAGTCGATCTCGTCGGAGTTGAAGACCTCACGCCAGTAGCCAGCACGCGGCACGCCGATGCGATACTCCTCGTACGGATTGACCTCGTAGTTGATGACGATGAGCAGGTCGTCGTCGGGGTTGTCGCCGTGACGCACGAAGCTGACCACGCACTGGTTCGAGTTGTTTGCGTCAATCCACTCGAAGCCGTCCTCCACATACGCCCTCTCCCACATGGCAGGCTGCTCGAGGTAGAACTTGTTGAGTGCGGCTATGTACTTCTGATGCTTGCCATGCGCCTCGTAGTCCTCGGCAAGGAAGTATTCGATGCCCTCGTAGTAACGCCACTCGATGAACTGGCCAATCTCGTTGCCCATGAAGTTGAGCTGGCCACCAGGATGCGTGGTCTGATAGAACGCGAGCGAGCGCAGACCGGCCATCTGACGCCAGAAGTCACCAGGCTGACGGACGATGAGCGAGCACTTGCCGTGAACAACCTCGTCATGAGAGAGCGGCAGCACGAAGTTCTCGTTGAACGCATACATGATGGAGAACGTGAGCAGGCTGTGGTTGCCCGGACGGAATGGGAAGTCCGTCTGGCAGTAACGCAGGGTGTCGTTCATCCAGCCCATGTCCCACTTATAGTTGAAGCCAAGTCCTCCGACCTCGGGCGGACGAGTGACGAGCGGCCATGCCGTGGACTCTTCGGCAATCATCATGACGTCGGGATGATAGATGCCCACCGTCTGGTTGCACTGGCGAACAAACTCGATGGAGGGATAGTCGTTCTCGGAGCCATCGGGATTGAACTTCTTTTGTCCAGGATCGTCGATGCCGAAGTTCAGGTAAAGCATCGAAGTGACGCCGTCCATGCGGATGCCGTCCGCGTGATACTCGTCAATCCAGTACAGCAGGTTCGAGATGAGGAAGGTACGCACCTCGCCCCTCTCGAAGTTGCACTTGTAGGTGCCCCAGTTCGGATGGACTTCCTTCTCGTATTGCTTGGTGCCGTTGAAGTGGACGAGGCCATGCTCGTCGGGGCAGAAGCCGCCGGGCACCCAGTCGAGAATGACGCCGATGCCAGCCTGGTGGCAAGCGTCCATGAAGTGCTTGAACTGCTTGGGGTTGCCGTAACGCGAGGTAGGCGCATAGTAGCCCGTGACCTGATAGCCCCAGCTGCCGTCAAACGGGTGCTCCATGACGGGCATGATCTCGATGTGAGAGTAGCCCATCTCCTTGACGTAGGCGACCAGCTCGTCAGAGAGGTCATCATAGGTGTACCACGAGCCCGTGGCCTCTTCGGGTTCCGACGGCTCGGTGCCGAAGGCAGTCAGACCATCCTTGTGGCGCTTCCAGCTGCCCAGATGCACCTCAAAGATGTTCAGCGGGCGCTTCATGTGGTTGCTCGCCTTACGCTGCTTGATCCAGTCGCCATCGCCCCACTCGTAGGAGTCGATCTCGGCGGTACGGGAGGCAGTGCCAGGGATGAGCTCGGCCTGGAACGCATAGGGGTCGGCTTTGTAGAGCACGTCGCCAGCGCGCGTCTCGACCACGTACTTGTAAAGCTGTCCCTCTTTGACACCCGGCACGAAGCCGTACCACACGCCGCCAACCGGAGTGCGGACGAAGGGTATGGACTCTGCATCCCAATCGTTGAAGTCTCCGACGACGCGAACCGTCTTGACGTCAGGCGCCCATACGGCAAAGAAATAGCCTTCCTGATCGCCCTCCGTCGCGGGATGGGCACCGAGCTTTTCGTAGCTGCGGAACCACTCGCCCTTGGCGAGCAGGTATAAGTCGTCGTTGGTAAGCAGATAGTCCTGAACTGGTTTGCTCATAGCAGTCTTCCCTTTCGTGAGCTGTATAGGCTCTACTAGTGTAAGGACGTTTGGACACACTAATACTAACTATTTGGACAGACGTGCCGCAACTTTCGGCACGCGGAAAAGTCGACGCAGTGAAGGGCGCCCATCCGAAGCGTATACTTGTGATAAGGGAAGGGAGTTGTCATGCCGCGAGAGTCAAAGAAATCCAAGATTGCGCGCGTTACGGAGTTCTGCCGGCGCATGGACGCGCTCTACGGGGAGGAGCCAAGCGCACTGGACTGGCACACGCCCTTTCAGCTCGTCATCGCCGTGCTCCTCTCGGCACAGACGACCGACGCGGCCGTCAATGCCGTCACGCCTGAACTCTTTGAGCGCTGGGGCACGCCCGAACTCATGGCTGAGGCCGATGCTGCCGAGGTGGCCGAGGTCATCCACCGTCTGGGATTCTTTCGCACGAAGTCGCAGCACTGCGTGGAATGCGCCCAGATGATAGTCGCAGACTTCGCAGGAGAGGTGCCGCAGACCATGGAAGAGCTCACACGACTGCCAGGCGTTGGACGCAAGACGGCAAACATCGTGCTCAACAAGGCCTTCGGTATCGTGGAGGGCATCGCGGTGGATACGCACGTCTTTCGCATCGCACAGCGCATGGGCCTTACCACGGCATCAACGCCGCTCGCCGCCGAGCAAGACCTCTTGGCCGTGATTCCACAAGAGTTGTGGCAAGGCGTGAACTCACAGTGGATTCGTCACGGACGCGCCACCTGCACGGCACGCGTCGCCCGCTGCGACGAATGCCCCTGCGAGGACCTCTGCCCTAAGCGCCCAGTCCGCCATGGCGCAGGCAAGGCAAAGAAGCGCTCGCGAAAGGGCTAGGCTGCCACTCCAGCGCACCTCTATGTGGCGCGGGCCGTTTCTTGACTCCGCGCCACTAAGGCAAAGGCCTACCACTCCAGAGGCACCTCAACAGGAGATCCGTCCACTGTGAGGCGTAGGACGTTACCGTCGAGCGAAGCCTCACTGATAACCCCTTTGTCACCGACAGCTTTGCCCTCGTGATCGGCGATAGGACTCCAACCCGCGCCGATGGTATATGCCGACACCTCCCACGTGCCGTCGGAGAGATTCTCGGGGATAAGCACAGCCCCGCCATGCTCAAACAGTCCCTGCGGCTTACCTGGCAGACTGCCAACGACAACTTCTTGACCGTCGCCCTCCACGTGCGTCTCGACCAGCGCGTACGCACCGTCCTTCTCAATCAGCGTGTAGACGGAGCCGTTGTAGAGGACGCCGTCACCAGGATCAATCGCTGATTCGGCTTCCATCCGCGCAGCGTCGGAGGCGGGGTCCACAGAACCTTGCGACTCCGACCCAGGCACTGGAGCCGAGAGCACGCGTACGAAGAGCACGACGCACAGAGCAATTACGAGCGCAGCCGCAATCAGGAGCATGACAAGCATGCGGCGCGAGATGGGAATACCGGCACCGTCCTGAGCCTTTTGCGCTGACTCCCGGCGGGGCTGCACAGCACCTTCTTCCTTTGAGAGCTTCTCGAACGTTCCCGTCCCCACAAGCTCGGGGTCTATCGGCTTTGGGGCATCCATTCCCATGCCCTCGGTATCGTCAAGCGAATACATCGCCCACGCTCCTCTCTGTGTC
>CACXDP010000127.1 GCA_902766445.1 uncultured Coriobacteriaceae bacterium | reverse complement strand
TAATTATACGACGTTCGGGTGGCGTGTCCCGCTTCTAATCGAGGTATTGATGTGGTCCGACGGCCCGACGGGTACGCAAGTTGTCTTTCGGCGGTTTCCCTATGCGAGCTTGAAAAGTCGGGCCGCGCAGAGTATCGTATCGGCTCGCTTGTCTTTGTTCCCGACTCAATGAGGATGCCATGTCTCCCGTAGCCTATCCCACCTCCATTATCAAACGCGACGGTTCGCTCACGAGCTTCGACCAGGCGAAGATCACGAATGCCATCCTCAAAGCTGGTGAAGCCACCGACGAGTTCGGCGAGGACGAGGCTCGCATCCTCTCTGGTCAGGCGTGCAAGGTCATCGCGCACCGTTTCATGGGTGCCTCTCCTACGGTCGAAGAGATCCAGGACATCGTCGAGCAGACGCTTATCACGGCCAACCACTTCGCCACAGCGCGTGCCTACATCGTCTACCGCGAGAAGCGCACGCAGAACCGCCGCGACCGCGAGACCTACATCGACGTGACGAGTTCGGTCAACGAGTACCTGAGCCGCGTGGATTGGCGCGTGAACGCCAACGCCAACCAAGGCTATTCGCTGGGCGGCCTCATTCTCAACGTCTCCGGCAAGGTCATCGCAAACTACTGGCTCTCCCACGTCTACCCGCCGGCGGTGGGGGAGGCGCACCGCTCCGGCTCGATGCACATTCACGACCTCGACATGCTCAGCGGCTACTGCGCGGGCTGGAGCCTGCGCACCCTGCTCAACGAGGGCTTCAACGGCGTCGCAAACAAGGTCGAGTCCGCACCGCCCAAGCACCTCTCCGTCGCCATGGGTCAGATGGTCAACTTCCTCGGTACCCTGCAGAACGAGTGGGCCGGCGCGCAGGCGTTCAGCTCGACGGACACCTACCTCGCGCCGTTCATCCGCGTTGACAACCTCAGCTACGAGGAGGTCAAGCAAGAGATGCAGGGCTTCGTTTACAACATGAACGTCCCGAGTCGTTGGGGCACCCAGACGCCCTTCTCGAACCTCACCTTCGACTGGACGTGCCCGGAGGACATCCGTGACCAGGTGCCGCTCGTGGGCGGAGAGCCGGTCGACTTCACGTATGGTGAGCTCCAGGCCGAGATGGACATGATCAACCGTGCGTTCATCGAGGTCATGACCGAGGGCGACGCGAAGGGGCGTGTCTTCACGTTCCCCATTCCGACGTACAACATCACGCGTGACTTCCCATGGGACTCCGAGAACGCCGACCGGATGTTTGAGATGACGGCCAAGTACGGCCTGCCCTACTTCCAGAACTTCGTGAACTCCGACCTCGAGCCGCACATGGTGCGTTCGATGTGCTGCCGTCTGCAGCTCGACCTTCGCGAGCTGCTCAAGCGCGGTAACGGCCTCTTTGGCTCGGCCGAGCAGACCGGTTCCATCGGTGTTGTCACGATGAACATGGCGCGCCTGGGCTACAAGCATCCTGGTGACGAAGAAGCCCTGATTGACGAGCTCGACTATCTGCTCGTCCTTGCGAAGGTCTCGCTCGAGCTAAAGCGCAAAGAGATCCAGCGCCTCATGGACGCGGGCCTCTTCCCCTACACCAAGCGCTATCTGGGCACGCTGCGCAACCACTTCTCGACCATCGGTATCAACGGCATGAACGAGATGATTCGCAACTTCACGAATGACGCCTACGACATCACCGCGCCCGAGGGTCGCGAGATGGCCCTGCGCATCCTCGATCACGTGCGCAGACGCATGGTGGAGTTCCAAGAAGAGACGGGCCACATGTACAACCTCGAGGCGACCCCGGCCGAGGGCACGACGTACCGCTTCGCGCGCGAGGACCTGAAGCACTGTCCCGGCATCATTCAGGCCGGCACGCCGCAAGAGCCCTACTACACGAACTCTTCGCAGCTGCCCGTTGGCTACACCGCCGACCCCTTCCGGGCGCTCGCCGAGCAGGAGGAGCTGCAAAAGAAGTACACCGGTGGCACGGTTCTGCACCTCTACATGGGGGAACGCGTGTCGTCTGCCGAGGCCTGCAAGCAGCTCGTCAAGCGCTCGCTCGAGAACTTCCGTCTGCCCTACATCACCGTGACTCCGACCTTCTCGATCTGCCCCAAGCATGGCTACATCGCGGGAGAGCACGCCTTCTGCCCGATTTGCGATCAGGAACTCGCCCAGGCAAAGCGCGCTCGCATGTCCCGGTAGGTTGGATTTGTCTTATGACTAAGCTCAATACTTGACAGGCTAGGAGACAATATTGTCGAAGTTGGCGATAACGCTTTGAGCTAATAGCGACCCCCTCAGCTATCCATCTGGAAGAGCAGCGGAGCTCTTGTCGCCAAGGGGGAACCTTTAAATGACATAGTACCACGTTCGATTGCTAGATGGAAGTCACATAAGGGGACGAAAACTGAGTTACTCCCTTTCGTGCGCTAGTTGACACAAGATGTAGTATGTCGTAGGATAGTTAGTCCCAAGTTGTAGTTCTTTCGATAAAGGAGCCCATCATGGTCAACAAGCAGGACCTCAAGAGCGCGGGCGTCACGATCGATGGCGTCGAGCTCTCCAACGACGAGCGTCAGCCGTGCGAGGTATGGACGCGCGTGATGGGCTACTACCGCCCCGTCGCATTCTACAACACGGGAAAGAAGGGTGAGTTCCACGAGCGCGTCGAGTTCGTGGAGCCGGCTGCGTGCTGCGCATAGCGGGCATCGAGCCTTTCTCGACGGTTGACTGGCCGGGCAAGCTCACGTGCGTGGCGTTTCTCGCTGGATGCCCGTGGGCTTGTCCTTATTGCCAGAATCATGCGATTCGTCGCTTCGAGGTCGCGACGCTGGGCGAAGAGAATCTGTTTGACCTCCTCGAGCAGCGGCGCGGCCTCTTGGATGGTGTGGTCTTCAGCGGGGGCGAGCCGCTCGCGCAAGAGGGCGTGGTGCAGGCGGCTCGACATGCGCGTGAGCTGGGCTTTGCGGTTGGACTGCATACCTGTGGTGCGTATCCCCATCGGCTTGCCGAGGTGCTCCCGTACCTTAACTGGGTGGGCCTTGACGTCAAGGCTCCGTGGGACGCCTACGACGAGATGACACGCGTCCCCGGCTCGGGCGACCTTGCTCGCCAGAGCCTCGAGCTGTTGCTCGGCGCAGACCTGGCGTTTGAGGCACGTACTACGTGGCATCCCGACCTTCTCAGCGCCGACGACCTTTCAGCCATAGCTTTCGACCTTGCCGCGCGTGGTGTGGACAACTGGGCCGTGCAGGCCTACCGCTCGCTGGGCACCTCGGGTGAGCTAGCCGACAGAACCGTGCAGGCCACCGACGTGCCCGCTGACCTTCCGTCCGCATTCGGACATTACGAGTTTCGTTAGCGTGGGCGACTTCCCGCCGCTCTGCTATCATCTGGGGAGACGAGAGGGGAGCCATGGAACTCAACGATGCAATTACGCCGGCAGAGACGGCAGAGACGGCGGAGATGACGGAGCTGGTCGAGAAGCCTGCGAAGCCTGCCAAAAACCGGATTCGTGACTGGAAGGGCCTGATTCACGACGCGCCATTTAAGGTCAAGGCACAGGCGTTTCTGGCGCTGTTTGTGGTCGGGTCAACCATGACCTTTACGCAGCTCGGGTTCATCGGTGTTGGCGCGAACGGCAAGTACTTGTGCTACGTCATGGGCCTTCTGGTGCCCGTAGTGGCAGCGGCACTTTTGATGGGCAAGGGCGCGGGAGCGTTGGAGGGCTTTCTGAGCGGCATGGTGCTATGCATCCACGCGCGTGTCCAGCCGCTCAACCTTGTAGAACGCTATTTCGTGGGCATATTCAACTCTATTGTGTTGTTTACGTTCGCTGGCTTCGCCTTGGGCCTACTCTTTGCCATCGCTCTGCGCAACAACCCTACGGGCAAGCGAAGAGTTGTCTACTTGGCTCTCGTGAGCTTCTTTGGGTCGGTCTACGTGTCCGTTGCCTTTTTGATTCATGTCCTTTTTGAGATTGTTCTCGGAACGCTGCAATCCGCGCTTGAGCATGGCGCGGTAGGCGACGTCCCGTTTGAGTGGATTAACGCGCTGGATGGCTTGGGCTCGTTGGAGACGCAATGGCTGCTGAATCTTGCCTTGCTATTTGCCGTCTCGTTGTTCGTGGATTTCATCGTACGCTTCTTCGCCAAAGCTCAGGTCGAAGTGAGCGTACGCACCGTTTTTGGCTCGCAGCTCTTTGTTGTGGTGTTTCTTGTGCTCTGCGTCCTTTCCGCCCTGAGCTACGTTGCCATTACCATTCAAAACGCCTCCGACACCTACTGGGAAATGGGCGACGACATGACGTTCATTGCGGAGCAGCTTTCCAAAAGCGAAAAGAACCTGAATGAGATTATGCAAAACGAAGAGATGCAGAACGTCTCTGAAGATACCCTGGAGTCCATTATCAATATGTCGTATTTGCGGTCGTTCATATCTGGCTACAATCCGGAAAAGAATGGGACAGTCGTAGTCTTTGTGGATGACTCGGTGCTCCTCTCAAACAGCCCGGCGTATCCTGTGGGTAAGACGACGACAGAGCTCTTTGGCGAAGGAAGCGAGGACTACGCAAGCAGCCTTGCGGAATCGGGGGAGCTACGTGAGGGTGTGTATGACACGAAGCCCTTTGATGCATCGTCTTACGGTTCGAATTATACGACCGCCGAACTGGGTTATGTGCGCGCGCTCAACCACGACGGCTACACTATCATGATGGCCATGCCTTTCTCGAAGGTATTTGCCGGGCGGCAGGCGACGATGACGTGGACCACGCTTCTGTCATCCGTGTTGCTGACCGTGGTGTACCTGCTCGCGGCGCGACTGCTAAACAAAGATGTGGTGACTCCCATCGACCGTACTAACGATTCGCTTGCTCAAATAACTGATGGCGAGCTGGATACGAGGGTGACGGAGTGCGATAGCGTGGAATTCGCTTCGCTCTCGACGGGAATCAACAACACGGTGGATGCGCTCAAGGGATATATCGATGAGGCTGAGACGCGCATGGAGCGTGAGCTCAGTACGGCGAAGGCTATCCAAAAGAGCGCCCTACCGCGTGTGTTCCCGCCGTTCCCCGAGGTGGACAAGTTCGACATCTTTGCTTCCATGAACGCGGCCAAGGAGGTCGGCGGGGACTTCTACGACTACTTCCTGATCGATGACCACACGCTGGGCTTCCTGATTGCCGACGTCAGTGGCAAGGGCATTCCGGGCGCCTTGTTCATGATGGCGGCAAAGACCGAGCTCGAGAACTACATGTCCACGGGTATGGAGCTCTCGCAGGCGATTGCGACGGCGAACTCAAGACTCTGCGCAAACAACGACGCGGGCATGTTCGTCACCGTGTGGGCTGCAACGCTCGACTACAACACGGGAGAGCTTACGTACGTAAATGCCGGGCACAACTTCCCGCTGCTGCGCCATGGCTTCAACGGCGAGTGGGAGTGGCTGAAAAAGAGGTGCGGACTCTTTTTGGGCACGTTCGAGACTGCGAAATACCGGCAGGAGAAGCTTATGCTCGCTCCAGGCGACGAGCTGCTGCTCTACACCGATGGCGTTAACGAGGCATTCAACGTCGACGAGGAGGAGTACGGAAACGACCGGCTGGAAAAGTTCCTCGCGGCGCATGCAAACATGCACTCGCGCGAGGTTGTTCGCTCGTTGCGTGCCGACGTGGCGCGTTGGGCAGAGGGCGCCGAGCAATCGGATGACGTGACTATCTTGGCGCTGGAGTACGGCGTGGTGCCGGAGGTCACTGGAACCGCCACCATGCAGGCGAAGCTCGAGAACCTTGAGGTGGCGACTTCGCTGGTAAACAAGGAGCTGGAGGCGCGTCTGTGTCCGGTGGATGTGCAGCATAAGGTGGAGGTTGCGCTTGAGGAGCTGTTTGTCAACGTGTGCCGTTATGCCTACGCGGACAAGGCCGAGCCAGGCACGATACACGTGCGCTATGCCTACGGCGCGAACCCCTCAACCATCACGGTTGAGCTGCGCGACCAGGGCGTGCCGTTTGACCCCATCAAATGCGAGGATCCCACGAAGCCCTCGTCTGCGCAGGAGGCGGCCATCGGCGGGTTGGGCATCTTTATGGTACGCAAGACCATGGACGACTTCACCTATATGCGCAGTGGTGACACCAACGTGGTGGTCTTCAAGAAGGGCTGGTAGGAACGCAGCGGGAATTCCGTGCGACTACTTCTTTAGAATTGCGTCGCCGATGAGGCCGCCGAGGCCGGCCAAGATATCGTCCATGTCGGATCCTTCGCCCCTGAGGACCTTGAGAGCCTTCTTCTTTGTGTCGGCGTTTGCGGTACGGTAGAGCTCGACGAGTCGTTTCTCGGTGGCGGTGAGGCGCATCGAAGTGCCCGTGGAGGTGCTTGAGCTGCTCGTTGAGGAAGACGGCCTGCTCGTTGAGGTCTTTGGTATGGCGTCGAGCAGGGATTTTTGAGTGACCCCGCACGCCTTGGCGATGTTTTTGACCACCTGCGTAGTTGGTACGGCCTCTCCGCGCTCGAAGCGTCCGATGTCGGATTGGCTTGCTCCGTCCACGAGTGCGGCAAGTTGCGCTTGCGTAAGTCCCGCGTTCGCACGTGCCGACTTGATGAGTCCACCGAGCTTCGTTGCCATGACGTCCTCCTTGTGCGTGGGTATCGTATCCATGGTAGCAAATGCGAGGTACGCGAGGGATGCCCTTTGTGTGCCTTTGTGCTTGACGAAAGGTGGGCAAGGGGATTACATTCAAAGTGTATGAGTAGGTAGGTTTGACAGAGGGGGGATCGTATGAGAAACAAGGCGATGGCGTCGGTTGCCCGTATGATTGTGCGTGTGGTTGCGGCATTCTTCGTCGTGGGCATAGCGGTGACGCTTGCGTGCCCCGTTTTTGCGGCGCAGACATATACTGTGCAAATCGCCGCAGATGGCGTGACCAATTCGCTCTACGAGGAGAAATCCTACGAGTTGGAAAAGACAAAGATCTCGGCTTCAGCGCTGCTCGTGAAGCAGGGCGTGAAGGACGTCGGCAAGGTACAGAAGGTGGAAGGTTCTGCCAACATCAGTGCGACAGAATCGGGCAACGATTGCCTGATAGTCGTCAAGAAGGAGACGAAGAAAGACGCGTTCACCATCGTGTATGGTGACGGCGAGGGTATGAGGGTGAAGTTCAGTTTTTCGTGCGTGGCAAATCCGGAGGCAGCGCCGAAGGAAGTCGAGGCGCCCGCCGTCCAAGAAGACACCAAGAAAGCCGATGCTCAGCAGCCCATTGAGAATGTGGGCGCGCAGGCAGACGACGACCAGCAGCAGGGCAACGACCAGCAGCAGGGCAACGACCAGCAGCAGGGTAACGACCAGCAGCAGGGCAACGACCAGCAGACGCAAAAGCAGGCTCAGACCATCACGGCCGACGACGTATACGGTACCGTAGGTGAGACGGGCGCCGTGGAGGCATCCACCGACGGTGACGGAACACTGAGCTACGCCATTAGTGACACCAGCATCGCGGAAATCGATGAGGCGACCGGCGCCCTCACGTTCAAGGCTGCGGGTTCGGCGACGGTTACCATCACGGCATCCGAGACCGAGACCTACGCATCGGCCACCAAGCAGGTGAGCGTTACGGTGAGCGAGGCTGAGCCCACCACATATAACGTTACGATTGATTACAACTGGCGCCAGGGAAGGGCCACGGCTGACCCGACATCAGGCGAGACAGGCACAGAGGTCACACTCACTGCTGAACCTCTTGATGGTTATCAATTCAAAGAGTGGGTCGTCCGTTCGGGTGATGTCACCATCGAAAACGACACGTTTGAAATCGGCGACGCCGATGTGGAGATAGAGGCCGTCTTTGAAGAGATTCCTTCCACGATGATTACCATCACCTTCGACGGGAATGCCGACATCGTGGAAGGCGAGATGGATTCCATCGAGGCTGATAAGGGCAAGGCCGTCGAGCTCCCTGCCTGCGGATTCACTCGCGATGGCTATGACTTTGTCGAATGGAATACCGAGGCTGACGGCAGTGGCACAACGGTCAAGGATCAGGCGAAGGTTACGTTCCGGGCGGATACCACGCTCTACGCGCAGTGGACAGAGGCTGTGCCCACGACGGTCACACTCACCTTTGACAAGAATGCCACCGACGCGAAGGGCACGATGCGTCCGCTCACTCTCGATGCGGGCGAAAGCGTTACGCTTCCGGATTGCGCGTTTACCCGAGACGGATACTACTTCTCCGAATGGAACACAAAGGCTGATGGCAGCGGCTCTTCTTTCAAGGATGGCGCGAAGGTCAAGGTCAAGGCCGATGTCACGCTCTATGCCCAGTGGGGGGAGGGCTCTGAGCCAACTACGACCGTGACCGTTACTTTCGACAAGAACGCCTCCGACGCGAAGGGCACGATGACCCCGCTCACCGTCGAGAAGGGCGAGAGCGTCAACCTCCCAGCGTGTGCGTTCACCCGCGATGGTTACCACTTCTCCAGCTGGAATACCGAGGCTGACGGCAGCGGCATTTCCATCAGTGGCCAGAAGTCGGTGAAGGTCAACAAAGACGTCACGCTCTACGTCCAGTGGAAGGCAGGCACCGAATCATCTGCGACCGTCGAGTTCGACAAGAACGCCTCCGACGCGAAGGGCACGATGACTCCGCTCACCTCCGAGAAGGGCGAGAGCGTCACCCTCCCGACGTGCTCGTTCACTCGCGCCGGATACTATTTTGCCGGATGGAACACAAAGGCAGACGGTAGCGGTACTGCGCTCAGGGATGGCGCGAAGGTCAAGATTAACAACGACGCCACGCTCTACGCCCAATGGAGCAAGGGATCCGCTCCAGCCACGACCGTAACGATTACCTTTGACGGAAACGCTGATGACGCAAAAGGCACGATGAACCCCATGCAGGTCGAGAAGGGCGAGAGCGTCACCCTTACGGCGAATGCGTTCACCCGCGACGGATACTTCTTTACTGGATGGAATACCAAGCCCGATGGCAGCGGTACTTCGCTCAAGGATAGCGCCAAGGTCAAGGCTAGCTCCGATGTCACCCTCTATGCCCAGTGGTCCGACCAGGCAGAGGTTTCGACCCCCAATCCCGGAGTCACCACGTCCGTTGGAGGTCAGTATGCTGCCAGAAACACCGATATCGGCTTCACGGTCACCCAGAAGGTGCCGGCGGACGCAACACGAGTGGAGATATGGGTTGACTTGGAGTCGGTCATGCAATTCACCACGGCGGCTGATCAAGTCGGTGTGAGCGTGGACGGCAATGCCGTAGGCTCGGCTCGGGTCAGTATCGACGGTCAGCGCATGACGGTGTTGATTGATGATTCGAGCGTCGTAGCGTCGCTGCGTGGCAAGGAGATTAAGGTCGTCTTTAACGCGAAGGTTCTCGATGGCGTGAATCTCGACTCGTATAAGTCTGGCAACGTAGCTGCGGTTCCCTACTACGTGCAGACTGGGTTTGAAGGCGCCAAGACGAGGCAGACCGCAAAGATGAAGGGCACGATTAGGGTCAGCCTTGGCTCCACGAACAGCTCGTCGAGCAGCAAGACTACTACAACACCCACAAGGAGCACGACCGCTAGTACGTCGAGCAAAAATTCAAGTCCCTTGGCAAAGACCGGTGATGCAACGTCTATCGCATCTGTGGTCGCCATGGCTACGTCTGGCGCAGCTCTAGTCCTCGCTGGCTCCCGCCGCCGTCGCAAGTAGTTATCTCTACACAAGGTTAATCAGGGGCGGTTCCCTTTTCTCGAGTTCGAGCAAAGGGAACCGCCCCTGTATTAAGGCACACGCAAACCGGTATGCGTATAACCCCGTGACGGCTATCCCGAGGTTTAGTATTGCGGTCCCGTCTGTCCTTGTCGCAAATCGTGCTACTATGGTTTGGCTGTATAAGGAAATCGGTTGGAAACAATCAAAGACAGAGAGAGGTCGTATGGGGCGCTTTCTAGGGGGCGTACTCAAGCGTCGACGTGGCGTGGAGTTGCGGGGCGTCAGCATCCCGCACAACAAGGCGACGGCCGAGCAGGCCACGACGTACATGCCGCTGCCGACTCATGTGATTCTTCCCATGCATCAGCATGTAGGTGCGGCCTGCACGCCACAGGTCAAGCGCCGCGCGCATGTGGACGTAGGCACGCTCATAGGACATGCGGACGCACGCATGTCGGCCGACATCTTTTCGCCGGTCTCGGGCACCGTGAAGGAGATTCGTTCGATTCATTACTCTAACGGGCGATCCGACGAAGCTCTCGTCATCGTGCCCGATGGAGAGCAGACCGTGGATCCAGCAATCGTTCCACCCGAGATCACCGACTACGCGAGCCTTGTCGAGGCGGTGCGCCACAGTGGCATCGTTGGTCTGGGAGGTGCCGGCTTCCCGACTTGGCTCAAGATGGACTCCGATCTGACGGGCATTGACTGCTGGCTTGTCAACGGCGCGGAGTGTGAGCCATACCTCTCGGGCGACTATCGCGAGATGGTGGAGCGTCCCGAGACGATTCTGCGTGGCATCCGCACCTGCCTCGACCTTTCGGGTGTGCCGCGCTCGCTCATCTGCATCGAGGACAACAAGCCCAAGGCCATCGAGCTTCTGCGTTCCATGGCTGCTGATGACGAGCGGATTGACGTATTCGAACTCCCCGCGCGCTACCCGCAGGGAGCGAGCCGCGTGATTCTGCGCAACGTGACCGGTCGCTCGGTTCCGCGCGGAGGCCACCTAACCGACGTCGGCGCGCTCCTCTTTAACGTCACCACCATGAGCGAGATGGGTCGTTTCATCCAGGACGGCATGCCGCTCACCAAGCGTCGCATCACGGTGATGGGAGATGCCGTGGAGCATCCGCAAAACCTCGAGGTCTACATTGGTACACCGATTGCCGAAATCTTGCAGTACTGCGGGCTCAAAGAGGAACCGCGCAAGGTGGTCATCGGCGGTCCGATGATGGGCGTCACTCAGTCCGAGCTCGACGCACCCATTGTTCGGCAAAACAGCGGACTGCTTGCGTTTGCTCATGAGGTAGTCGAGCGTCCGCAGACAACGGCCTGCATACGCTGTAGCGCATGCATTG
>CACXDP010000126.1 GCA_902766445.1 uncultured Coriobacteriaceae bacterium | reverse complement strand
CGCAGTATGTTCTTCCTGGTGCGTGCGCGACCGCGCCGACGATGCCGACCAGGAACGGGTACAAGTTCCTGTGCTGGACTATGAACGGCAACGAGTTTGACTTCTCCACCCCCATCACGGGGAACGTCACCCTGATCGCGCTCTGGGCAAGGGGCACGAGCATCGGCGAGGGTGGCGAAAGCGGCCAACTGCCCGACGACTGGACGACCAGCAGCGACTATAGCTGGGAGGTAGGCACGGGCGATCGCGATTCTTCAACGGGTGCTCACGGTGGAGAAAAGAACTTCATTGCAAAAGAATCGAGCGACGGTGAGGCCTGGCTCATCACGTCTGAGTTGGATTTGAGCGGCCTCGCCTCTGCGACGCTGGATCTTTGGTACATCAATCGTACCTGGGCTAGCGACACTGATGAGTTCGGCGTGTACTACCGTGTAGGCGGAGAAGCTTGGGAAGAACTCTTTTCCACCACCGAGGGGCACAGCTCCTGGACGAATTTGACGCTCGGCCTGCCTGATGGGGCGTTGACGGAGAAGGTCCAGATCGGGTTCAAGGCGACCGCCAACGACGGGCACGGCGTTGGCCTTGACGATGTCTTGATTGATGCTGCTGATGCCCCCCACGCCCATTCTTGGGCTTACACCGCCGAAGGTGCGACCATCACCGCGACCTGTGAGGGCGTTGCGGAGGGCGTCTGCTTGGAGCCCAGCGAGACCCTAACCATTGCTGCGCCCGAAGACCTCACCACGGACGGCCAACCCAAATCCGCTACGTTGTCGATATCTGGTGACAAAGCGTTCACCGGCGAATACGATGACGCCATCGTCTACAAGCAGGGCGACACGGTGCTTGACGGTGCCCCCACGAAGGCGGGGGCCTACACCGCCTCGGTCACAGCGGAGGGCGCGACCGCCGAGGTCGAGTACACGCTCGCCATAGACGCCGCCGCGGTGCTCGCGGCGAACCTCACCCTCGGCGGCGAGCTGGGCCTGAACTTCTTCCTTTCCGTGCCCGACGACGTTGTGGCCGACGGTGCCAAGGCCGTCCTGGACGGCCCACAGGGCTCCGTGGAGACCGCGCTCGATGGTCTCAAGAAGGACGGTGAGGGCAGGTACAAGTTGAGCTACCCCGTCGCCGCGATCAGGACCGACAAGGACATCACCCTGACGCTGGTCGACAAGGACGGAAACAAGCTGGCCCTCCGCAACTCCAAGGGAGAGCGGCTCGAGGGCGACTCCATGACCTACAGCGTCTACAGGTACTGCCAGGACGCGCTCTCCGAGGGCTCGCCGCTCGACGAAGGGTGGAAGGCCAAGGTCAGAGCTACCTACACCTACTGCGCGTACGCCGTCAGGTGGAAGTACGGCACGGCGCTGCCCGAGGATGTCAACGAGCTGCCCGACGTCACGGCCGCCTCGTCGGAGGTCGCCGCCCACAGGGCCGTCGCGGAGGGCGACAGGCCCGAGGGCCTCGCCGTCACCGGCGTCACGCTGCTGCTCGACTCCGACACCTCGCTCAGGCTCTACTTCACCTGTGAGGCCGTCTCCTCCCTCGGAGTGGAGCTCGACGGCGAGGAGGCCAGCCCCACGCCCATCGGCAAGAGCAATAAGTACTACGTGCAGGTTGGCCCCATCGGCGTGGCCAAGCTGGCCAACGGGCACACCGTGTCCTTCAACGGCGGCACTTACGAGGTGAAGCTGGACGCGCTCTCCTACGTGTATGGCGCGCTTAAGGGCACGGGCAGCGAGCCGGCGCTCGTCGACCTCTCCAAGGCCCTATGGGCCTACGCCGCGGCGTTCGCAGAGGCATAGCCGGCGGGCGACGCATGACCGGGTTTGGGCAGCGGCTTCCTCAAGCGCTTCTCTGTCGGCATGTGCGAGGCTGAGACAACTGGGCTTTTTCCCGAAACGACGCACAAATGGTTTTCCTTGGGCGTAGTTTCCCGTTCACGGCACGCCGTTCCGCCCTTAATCAAGAAGCGAGTCCAAACTCCTTCGGCCGTACAGCACCCGTGCGACGGTCACCACCTCTTCCATCTCGGACACCCTAAAGAACACTAGGTAATTACCCACTACCAGCTTTCGATACTCGTGTTTGAGGGGTCGTATGGGAACGTGCATCGGGCAACGAGACGGCAAGTGGGCAAGGGACTTCATGCCCGCGACAAGCTCCTCCGCCAGTCGCTGAGCGGCTGGCGGATTCTTCAACTCGCCGGCAACATAGGAGACAATCTCCTCCATGTCACGCAGCGCAAGGGGCTGGACCTCGACCTTGTAATCAATCGGCACGACTACTCCGCCTTTGAGACCGAATCGATGCGAGCGCGAAGCCCGGCAAGAACCTCGTCGGGGGAGTAGCGGGTCTCCGTGAGCGAGGCTTCGATCTCCGCCTCTCGCAAGGCTGTGTAAACCTCGCTCTCGAAGGCGAGGTTTTCGTATGCCTCCATGCTCATCACTACCATGTCGCCAGTACCGTTTTTCGTAAGAAAGACGGGCTGACCCGTTCGATGCACGTCGTCTGAAATGCTCGCGAAGCGGTTGCGAAGGTCCGAGACTGG
>CACXDP010000125.1 GCA_902766445.1 uncultured Coriobacteriaceae bacterium | reverse complement strand
TCTAGTGCCCCACTCTCCCCAGTCGGGGCCGAACCGTTGATAGTGCTTTCGAAGGGTTCTCACCTCGCGTTCCAGCCAGTTCTTCCTCGGGTCCGGCTCGACGCCGAGCTGGATGGCGCGCTCCTTAACTTCCCGCCACGATCGATACCTCGTCAGCTGCCTCCACACGTCGTCGCCTCGAGGAAGCACTTCCCAGTTCTCGACGATCATCCGGTCCTCGTCCGTCGTGAACCTGTGAAAGCTGAACTCAAGTCCCAACGCATTCGCCCGCGCTTCGACGTCTGCGTAGGACCTCCCGGACAGTATTCTGGACCAGAGATAGCAGCGGGGCCCGTAGGACGAGTAGTGGGCCCGCAGGGCGTCGTCCTCGTCTTCGGTCCAAAGGTTCGGGCCGACGTTATCCATCCCGAGCTCGGCGGCCTTATCCACGATTGATCCGCGGGAACGGAACGGAAGGACCCTGCCCCAGTTACCCCATTCAGCCCCGTTGGCTGGGTACCATTTCACAATCGCGGAAAGCTCGGACTCGCTCCACGGCGCATCGTCCGCCATGAGTCCCAGCTCCAGCGCCCTCGATGCAATCTGGCGCCTGCTCCTATGCCGCACCGTCGAAGGCCAGCCATCCCATTCGATACCATGTCGAGGAAACTCCTCTTTGAGAGCGCGGTCCTCGTAGAATCTCCATGGCGCCTGAGCTCCCATGCGAATGTCGAGCTCCCTGGCCCTCTTTGCGATGTCCTCGGCGCTCCTGCGCGGGAGTACGTGGACCCAGCCCCGCCATTGTGGGCCGTGTGAGGAATACAAGTCCATTAGGAACTCGTCCTCGCTTCGCGTCCACGGAACAGGCCAGCTCCCCTCGGCCTCAGGTTCCGTCAAGCCCTTCTCGATGAGCATAGCGAGGTCGTCGAGGGCAACAACCTGGGGCGTGAGCACGAAGCTCGGAGTCGCCTCTAACGACGGCGTATTCCACGACCTATCACCCCGGCGCCCTCCAACGCCGTCACCACACCCATACTGGCCGAGACTGGAGATGTTGTCGACGAGATCGAGGACGACGGGTGCGTTCGGCGTCATAGTCCCGCAGGCTATCGCGACCTGGCGTGAGAAGACGTTACGCGACTTCGTCGGCCTTACAAGCACGACGCCCTCACAGTCGACGTCCTCGTCTTCGGCGATTCTGTCCACCACGTACAGGAACTTGAGGCTGCCAGATCGGTCGGCTTGGAAGCTCGCCAACACACGATGGCGAAGTCGCCCCGCAGGCCCGCACAGGTCGTAGTGGCTGGCGTTCGGGTTCACACCGCACGTCCAGTGCTCCATCGACCTTTTGACCTCCGACACCGAGCTCAAAGTAGGGCAGAACACGACGTACCTTCCAGTCGGCGAGGGGATGTAGTCTGACATGACTCGCTCTATGCCCACGGATTCGCCGAGGCTCCTCCGGCACTTCTCGTAGGCTTCCATCGCGGCCGTGCGCGCCGCCGTGCCTCGTATCATCTGGATTCTGTCGTGCAGCATTGCCAACTCGTTGTCCACCGTGTAGAGGGCTCGGACGAAAGTCGGCTTGCTTATCGGCACCTCGTCGTTCGACCATGCGTCCGCGAGCGTCATGCGTACGGCGCAGTTACCCTCGAACAGCTCCTCCACCATGTCGCGCATGTCGTCCGACGGCCTGTAGGGCGTAGGCGATATGCCGAGCACGCGACAGTCTGGGTGGCTCTCCAAAAGGCGGGACACCCATCGCCCCCATTTGGGCGATCCCGCCCTGTGGAAGCTGTCGAGCACAATCATGTGCGGGTGCACACGCACCTGCGGGACGCGTAGGGACGCGTAGGAGACCACGATGGCCCTGCGAAGGGAGCTGTTGCGGGGTAGCCGATCGATGCGCGACTTCAAAACGTCGGGCGAAGGTGTGACGGCAAGCACGACCTTGTAGCCCAGTCGTGCGCACACCTCGTTTGCGATGGCGAGCTTGCCCGTGCCGTTAGGCATAACGACCGAGACGCGCCTCGCGCCGCTCGAGTATATCTCCAGAGTTCGCGCTACGACCTGCTCCTGATAGGACCGCAAAGGTTCGTCACCCCCACACGTGTTCAAGGCGATTTGTCCATAGTATATACGAGGGGCATCCCTCGCTGGGGCGAATCCCCACGGCCCCATTCCGGTGGACATTTGTTCGAGGTCGGATACATCGCCTGCATCGGTGACTTTCCGTGCCGCACCTCTCGCGTGCCCGTCCATGCTCGACCATACTCCAGAAAGAAGATTGTAGAACATAACCAAGTTTTCTTGTTGACAAGAACAACGATAATTGGTACCATGAAGAAAATTGTAGGACATAACTATGGAGTGTGATTATGCGTTACGCAATCAAAGATCGGCGGTTGTGGGAGTTCGCAGACAGGTGCCGTACCCTAATGGTCAACTACAGGGAGTCCGGCGCCATTATCACCGCCGCGTTCGCGACGCTCCTGAGGCAGGGGTGGGTGCCAGAGGACACACGTCTCAGCGAGGACTTGAGTGCATACGTGCGACACGCCTTCCCCAAGGGCTCGCCGCAGGAGGAGGCGCTGCCCGTGGGTGCCTTCTCCGACGAGGAGCTCGCGGGCATCGTCATGTGGCGTGACTGGAATCTAGGAAAGCTATACGGGGAGACGAGCACCCCCTCCGTCATAGCCAGAATCGCCGCGGGAGTCCTCGGGTGCGACCAAGACGACCGAGTCGCGGACGTCTGCTGCGGCTACGGGTCGTTCATGTCCGAGGTCGTGGAGGAGTGCGGTGTGAACGACTTCTATGGAATCGACCTCAACGTCGGCGCCGCAATGGTCTCGAAGATGCGTGCGGCGGTGCTCGGTATCGACGCGAGGATTGAGGTAGGCGACCTGACCGCGATGCGGGGGACCTTCAACAAGGTGTTCATGGACGCCCCCCTTAGACCGAAGCTGCTTCGCGAGGACCGGGAGCGCCTGGCAGAAGCGACGGCGGCGGTCTTCGGGAAGGATCAGCCCGTCGCCGGTGAATGGTATCACAGCGCCGTCGCCCTGTCGCACCTCGCAGAGGGCGGACGGATGGTCGCGGTCATGGCTGGTCACGCGCTGTACAGTGACGGCGACCGCGATGCCAGACGGCACCTCGTGAAAAGCAGTCTCGTCGAGTCCGTCGTCCTCCTGCCCGAGCGCCTGCACCCCGCCACGTCAATAGCGCTCAACATCGTGGTCTTCTCCCGCGGTGGCGAGGGGGTCCGCTTCGTCGATGCGACTGACCTCGGGTCTAGAGGCCGCAGGAACGTGGAGCTCTCGAGGGAGGATGTCCGCGAAATCGTCCGACGCGTATCCGGCGACAGCGACGCAGGCGTCGCCATCGCGGGTGTTTCGGAGCTCACCACCGCGCACTGGCGCCTCGACCCGAGGCGGTACGTGTCCCACTCGGAGGTCGATGGGGTGCCGCTAGGCTCGATTGCCGAGGTCTCGCGTGGAGCGAATATCCCCGCACGCGCGCTAGACGAGCGCATAACGGACGACCGCACCCCGTGGCGCTACCTCATGATCAAGGATGTCGGCGACTACGGCGAAATTTCGGAGGAGCTGCCGTTCCTAAAAGACGTCAGTCGCGGCGAGGAGCGATTCCTCCTGCAGGACTGCGACATCGTGATCGGGCGGATGCCACCCTTCAAGTCCGCGCTTGTCAGAGTGCGCAAGGGGGAGAACGTACTGTGCACGGGAAACCTCTTCGTGCTCAGGCCGGACGTGGACGAGGTCGACCCCACCTATCTCAGACTGTTCCTCGCGAGCGATGTGGGCATCACCCAGCTTCGCGACGCCTGTGTGGGGTCCTCCGTGCGAAGCATTCCTATAAACGGCCTGAAGGAGGTCAAGGTCCCGATGGCCCCCATGAATCGTCAGAGGAAGGTCGCGGCAGAGTACCGGAGGCTGCGCGGCGAGATGGAGATGTACAGGCGCAAGCTGGACGAGGTGTCCAGCCGCATGGCGAAGCTGTTCCCAGAGGGAGGAGATAGGTAGTGCGGAGGCTGAACGAAGACGAGCTGCTCCTGCTCGAGGAGGAAGTGCTCGACCGTCTGTGGGATTGCCTAGACGCCGCAAACAAGAGCGGCAGACTGGGCCCCGTGCTCAATGCTTTGGGTATGCCCGACCTCGCCGACGGGTACCTGCGGGATCCCGAGGCACTCTTCACGCTGCCGGAGGGCCAGATCTTGGTCGTGGGCGCCCTCCCGCGCATGGAGGTGGAGCTGAGGGGCGTCGCCAAGCGGCTCGGAATCTCGCCGGAGCGGGTCGAGTTCCTGCGATACGAGGACACCACGAACTACGACTTCCGCAACCTCGCCTACAACTACAACTATTGTGCCGTGCTGTTTGGTCGCGCCCCCCACAGCGCGAGGGGCAAGGGCGAGGACTCGAGCATCATTACGCAACTTGAGAACAACCGCGAGAAGTATCCGGAATGTAGGAGACTCTACGCAGGCGGTGAGAACAAGGCGACCAAGACGAGCGTCAAGAATGCCCTGACTGCCCTCATAGATGAAGGGCTGGTTACAGCTGCATGACGGCATTGCAATATGCCTCGTTCCAGCGAGTTGGGACGACGCGTCCCGGTTGGGAGTGGCAAGATTCTTGTCCACCACCTGTCGTAAAGTATTGATGGAGATGAAGCTGCCAAGGAGAAACGTATGCCAGATCTGACCACGGAAAGTGTCGGGAGGACCGCGCAGGAGAAGGCCTCGCTCGTCTGGAGCATCGCCGACAAGCTGCGTGGGTTGTACAAGCCCGCAGAATACGGGCGCGTCATCCTGCCAATGACCGTCATAAAGCGCTTCCACGACTGCCTGCTGCCGACGCACGGACAGGTACTCGCCGCCAACGAGAAGTTCAAACATCTTGAGGTCAGGGACGGGTTCCTGCGCAAGGCTTCCGGCTACGACTTCTACAACACGAGCCGCTTTACCTGGGCCTCGCTTACGACCGAATCCCCAGAAAACATCGAGTCGAACCTTAAGGACTACTTGCGCGGGTTCTCGGACAACGTGCAGGAGATCCTGTTCGGAAGCGGCATGAACTTCGAGCCCGAGCTCGAGAAGATGGCGGGCAACGGCATCCTCTATCAGATCGTGTCCGACTTCGGTGGCGCGAAGGGCGACTTCTCGCCCGACAAGGTCACCGAGGTCGACATGGGCTACGTCTTCGAGAACCTGGTGCGCCGGTTCTCCGAGGGCGACGAGGCGGGCGAGCACTTCACGAGCCGTGACATCGTCTACCTCATGACGGACCTCGTCATCGCCGCCGACCCGCGCGTCTTCGAGGGCGAGCGCATCCAGAAGACCGTCTATGACGGCTCCATGGGCACGAGCCAGATGCTCTCGTGCATGCGCGAGCGCCTGCGGGCACTCGACGGCGACGCCGTGGTGACGACCTTCGGTCAGGAGCTCAACCCGTTCACGTTCGCCATCGCGAAGGCCTCCGCCCTGATCCGTGGCGAGGACGCGGCCAACATGCGCCGCGGCAATACCTACAACGAGGACCAGTTCGGCGGCTACGAGTTCGACTACGTCATCCAGAACCCACCATTCGGGATCAACTTCTCGGCGCAGGCGCCCGACATCAAGGCCGAGCACGCCAAAGGCGACCAGGGGCGGTTCCCGTGCGCGCTTCCCTCCGTGGGCGACGGCCAGACGCTCTTCGCCCTGAACGGCCTCGCCAAGCTGAAGGGCGACGGCATCATGGCGATAGTCCAGGACGCGAGCCCGCTCTACAAGGGCAACCCCGGCAAGGGCGAGGACGACTACCGTCGCTACGTGCTCGAAAACGACTGGCTCGAGGCCATCATCCAGCTGCCCAACGACGCGTTCTACAACACGGGCATCGCAACCTACGTGTGGCTGTTCAACAAGGCCAAGGACGCCAGGCACGCAGACCAGGTGCTGCTGGTCGACGCCTCGCAGTGCTTCGTCAAGCGCCGCAAGGCGATTGGCTTCAAGCGCGTCGACATGACGCAGACGTGCTGCGACCTCGTCACGCGAGCGTTCGGCGCGTGGCGTGACGGCGAGTGGTCCGGCGAGGTCGACGACGGCACGACGGTCACGGTCAAGGCGAAGCTCTTCGACTCCGTCGACTTCGGCTTCAACCGCATCACGGTGAACACGCCCGCGCGCGACGAGGACGGCAACATCGTGCGCAACAACCGCGGCGTCATACAGGTCGCCGTCGACGAGAACGGCAGGAAGCTTACCGACACCGAGGACGTGCCCCTCAACCAGGATATCGATGCCTACCTCGAACGCGAGGTCGAGCCGTACAACCCCGGTGCGTTCATCGACCGCAAGAAGACAGTCGTGGGCTACACCATCCCGTTCACACGAGCGTTCTACGAGTACAAGGAGCTCGAACCCGCCGACGACATCGCGCTGCGCATTCTCGAGCATGAGAAGACTCTGCAGGCGAGCCTCGAGGCCTTGTTTGGCGAGATGCGGGCGGGGGTGTAGTACATGGCACGTGAGATGAGGGATAGCGGCGTCGACTATCTGGGAGACATCCCCAAAGACTGGGATGTTACGCGTGGCAAGCATGTACTTCGGTTGCTGCAGCGGCCTATTCTAGATGACGATGGTGTGATTACTTGCTTCAGAGACGGCGAGGTGACGCTTCGCAGCAATAGGCGCACGGACGGGTTTACGGTTTCTTTGAAAGAGATTGGATACCAAGGTGTCGAACCAGGCGATCTCGTTGTTCACGGGATGGATGGGTTTGCGGGAGCTATCGGTATTAGCGACTCACGCGGTAAGGCATCGCCTGTACTCAACGTGATGGACTCGACAGAGGACAAACGGTTCCTCATGTACTACTTGAGGGCGCTTGCCTTTCGTGAAGTCTACCTTGCCCTTGCTGATGGCATTCGCGTCCGCTCGTGCAATTTAAGCTGGAAGAAGATTGGGAGCCTCTCGCTTGCCATTCCTCCAATTGACGAGCAGCGCCGTATCGCCGACTACCTCGACGCCAGGTGCTCCGAGATAGACCGAGCCATCGAGGCAGCGGAGCGGTCGATTGAGGAATATCGGTCTTTCTTTAGATCTCTTATCGCAAAAGTAATTAGCTGGAGTGGCCATGAGAGCGTGTGGCCTATTACATCTCTTGGTCACGTCTTGCAGGGAATTAGGGATGGTGTGCATAACTCGGTACCACGTGTTTCCGAAGGGGTTCCTTTATTAAGTGCAAAGAACGTGACTGAAAGTGGCGTTATCGTAGGCAATCAGGAGAGCTGTGTATCCGAAGAAGATGCTAAATCCATCACCAGTTCGGGATATCCACGCAAGGGAGATGTTTTGTACTGTTGCATTGGTGGTTCAATCGGAAAGACTTGTTTGTACGATCTTGACGTGACTTACCCGTTTCAAAGAAGTGTTGCTTTTCTGCGGCCTAATGGATGCATTACCTCGGACTATTTGGCGTTCGCTATGAAGTCGCCAACGACATTATCTCAGGCATTTGAATCACAGAGCGGATCGGCTCAGCCAGGACTCTATCTCGGCCAAATAGAAGGTTTGAAGATTCCAGTACCAAGTGTTGATGAGCAACGCAAGATAGCTCATAGGCTATCCCTTGCACAACGACGGGTCGAATGCGTTATTTCCATTAAGCAGTCCATCATCGAAGACCTCAAAGCTTACAAGCAGTCGCTGGTCTATGAGGTAGTGACCGGCAAGAGGGAGGTGTAGCCATGTCCAAGGACGCCAAGGAGAAGAACCTCGAGGCGGACATCGAGTCGTACCTTGTGGGCCACGAGGGAGGCTACAGGAAGGGCACCGACGCGGGCTACAAGGCAAACCCTGGCGTGGGCGTCGACATCGACCAGCTCACGGGGTTCATTGCCGACACGCAGCCCAAGGCGTGGAAGATATTCTGCGGGCGTCAGAAGGGGGACCCCGCGAAAGCGTTCCTCAAGGTGTTCCGCGACGCGGTGCGAAACAGGGGCATCCTCGAGGTGCTCAAGCGCGGCATCAGGCACCGCGGGCTCGACTTCAAGGTGTGCTACTTCATGCCCGAGTCGCGCCTCAACCAGGGCGACCTCGCGCGCTATGAGGCGAACCGCTGCCGCGTGATACGACAGTTCCACTACTCGGCGACAGAGGCCGCCAACACCGTCGACATGGTGCTCGACGTAAACGGCATACCCGTCGTGGCGATCGAGCTCAAGGACCAGTTCACCGGCCAGACCGTCGACGACGCCAAGCTGCAGTGGATGTCCGACCGCGACCCGCGCGAGGAGTGCTTCCGGTTCGACTCGCGCGTCATCGCGTTTTTCGCCGTGGACCTCTCCGAGGCGTGGATGACTACCGAGCTCAAGGGCATGGGCACGCGCTTCTTGCCGTTCAACCAGGGCAGCAACGGGGCGGGCGTCGACGGCGACGTGGGCAACCCCCCGAACCCGGACGGCTACGAGACGAGCTACCTCTGGGAGGATGTGCTTCGCAGGGACAGCCTGCTCGACATAATCCACCGCTACGTGCACGTCGAGGAGAAGGAGACGACCGAGGCCGTGCGGGGCGTGGAGCGCAAGCGCAAGAGCCGCCACATCATATTCCCGCGCTTCCACCAGCTGGACGTGGTGCGCAAGGTCTGCGCAGACGTGAAGGCGCATGGTCCCGGCTGCAGCTTCCTCGTCCAGCACAGCGCCGGATCGGGCAAGTCGAACTCCATCGCGTGGTGCGCCTACCAGCTCTCGACCATGTTCGACGCGGACGACGAGCCCATCTTCGACTCCGTGGTCGTGGTCACCGACCGAACGGTTCTCGACCGGCAGATTCAGGAGACAATTGGCGGCATGGCCAGGACCCGCGGGCAGGTCACCGTCATCGACGACAAGTGCACGAGCAAGGACCTCAAGGAAGCGCTGAACGACGGCAAACGCCTCATCGTGTCGACGCTGCAGAAGTACTCGGTCATCTACGACGAGGTCGAGTCGGAGGGCAAGCGCTTCGCCGTCATCGTCGACGAGGCCCACAGCTCGCAGACCGGCTCCCACGCGGTACACCTCAAGCAGGCGCTGGCCGACCCGGAGGGAGCGCTCAGGGAGTTTGAGGACTTCGAGGAGATGTGGGAAGACGAGGACGAAGCTACGAGGGACCGCCTGCTCGCCGAGATGGCGGCGCACGGCAGCCACGATAACCTCACGTTTGTGGCCTTCACCGCAACGCCCAAGAAGCAGACGCTCGAGCTCTTCGGCGTCCCCTGCCCGGACGGGTCATATGTGCCCTACCACGTGTACAGCATGCGCCAGGCCATAGGCGAGGGTTTCATCATGGACCCCCTGTCCAACTACGTAACCTACCGGGAGGCGCTCGAGATCGTCCGCAAGGTCGAGGAGAACCCGGATGTGCCGACGAGCCCGACGATGAAGCTGCTGCGCAAGTACAAGGAGCTACACCCTTACGCGCTCACCCAGAAGGCCAAGATCATCGTTGAGACGTATCGACAGACGACGCGCAAGGCAATCAGGGGGCACGGCAAGATGATGGTGGTCACGGCGTCGCGGCTTGCATGCGTGCGCTACTACCACACCATCAAGGACTACATGGCCTCCCAGGGATACGACGACATGGAGGTACTAGTCGCGTTCTCCGACTCGATACGCGACCCGGCGGACGGTCCCGATGGCCCCGAGTACACCGAGCCCATGCTCAACACGGAGTACGACGGCAGGCATCTAAAGGAGTCACAGACAAAGACGTACTTCCACAAGCGCGGATCGGTGCTCGTGGTCGCCGAGAAATACCAGACGGGCTTCGATGAGCCCCTGCTGCACACTCTCGTCATCGACAAAAAGCTCAAGGACGTCAAGGCGGTCCAGACCATATGTCGCATCGACCGCACGCATCCCGACAAGGTGGACACGCTGGTCATCGACTTCGTGAACACGCGCGAGCAGATCCTCAACGCGTTCGAACCCTACTACACTTCGACCGAGCTCGCCGAGGCCATCGACACCGACCGCATCTACCAGGTGCTAGATGAGATTCACGGCTACGAGGTCTACACAGAGGACGAGGTCGACGCGGCGGCGGCTCTCGAGTTCGGCAAGGACAGAAGAAGCGTCCAGGGCAGAATCAAGAGCGTGCTCACGCCTGCCGTAAGACGCTACGAAGCGCTCTCTCAGGACGAACGCTACCAGTTCAGGCGCAAGGTGCGCAGCTTTTGCAAGTGGTACTCGTACGTCACTCAGATAGTGCGCATGTTCGACCGTCACACGCACAAGGAGTACGTCTACCTCTCCTACCTTCGCCACCTGCTTGCCGACGACAACATCACCGTCGAGGCGATCGACGACAAGGTGAGGATGGACTACTACAAGTTGGAAGAGACCTACAACGGCGCAATCACCCTCGAGGCGACAACGGGCATGCTGAAACAGGACAGCGGAAGGACCGACTCAGCGCTTGACAGGCGAACCGAGCCACTCGACGTCCTCGTCCGTCGGATAAACGAGCAGTACCCCGGAGACTTCACGGATGCCGACAGGGTCGTGACTGAGATCATATTCCGCAGCGTGGTTGACGACCAGCGCGTGAGGGACTCGATCGCGCACGACGGCAAGACCATATTCACGAACAGCATCTGGCCAAAGATGTTCGAGGAGAAGGCGATGGACGCCTACATGGCCAACACCGAGGCGTTCACGTCCATGTTCGAAGATCGCGAGAAGTACGAGGCGATAATGAAGTCCATAGGGGAGATGCTGGTGTCAGGGCATGTGGGCTGACACGGGCACGCAGGCTCATCGCTGGTGGGCCGAGGGAATAGGAGGGTCCATTTTGGGAGAGTCACAAGCTGGAACCGCAACCGGCGGCAAGAAGCGAGATATGGTCTTCGAGACGGTCACCGAGACGTACACGAGAGTCGGCAGTATCGGGAACGGGGGCGCAGGCCACGTGTACCAGGTAAAGGCTTCCGACGGCAACATGTACGCGCTGAAGGTCCTGAGCCGGGACGCCTCGAGGTCTACCAGGAAGGTTAAGCGGTTCCTGCGCGAGGCCCTCTTTGCGGCCGGGTCGGGCGGAACCAAGGGAATCGTCGAGGCCTTGGACGTCGGGTTCACGGACTCCGGCGCAGAGAAGCGTCCCTTCTATGTGATGAAGCTCTACGACGGGAGCCTTAGAGCGCTGATGCGCGAACAGCGTCCCGAAATGCTGTTGCCGATGCTGCTGGCGCTGTTCTCGGACCTGCGTCAGTTCTACGAGGACGGCAACGTGCACCGAGACATCAAGCCCGAGAACATCTTGTATGACAGGAAGTCCGGGCGACTACTGCTGGCCGACCTTGGCACCACACACCTGGTCGGAGAGTTCCCCGGAGCGACTATACAGACCGACCCGTCCGAACGCCTCGCGAACTTCAAGTATGCCGCTCCCGAGCAGTGCGAGAAGAGCGGCAAGATAGACCAACGTACGGACGAGTACGCATTCGGACTCATACTCAACGAGGTCTTCACGGGGGCCATCCCCCGAGGAACGAACTACAAGACCATAGGCGCCATCTCCGAGGAACACGCCTTCCTCGACCAGGTGGTGGTGCGGATGATCAGCCAGAGGCGCGAGGGAAGGTACAGGTCCCTAGACGACGTGCTCATCGAAATCGAGGCCGTTGCCAAACAAGAGGGACTGAGAAAAGAGCTTGCGGAGATGGAGGCGAACCCACCGGGCCCGGACGACGAAACGCGATCCGTGGTCAGCCGGACGCTCGCCGATGGGGCTTTATTGCTCAGGTTTGACGCCATCCCAAGTCGGGACTGGGTCCAGATATTCAAAAGCTATCCCAAGTCCTCATTCAGCACTGATGGCTACTACTTCGAGACCTATCGATTTCCTATAGACGGTCCCGTGGTAACCATCCCCAGGGCGGGAGAGGACGAGAGACGGATGAGGGAGGCGCTGCTGGGCTTCGACGAGGCCGTCGCATGGACCAACGGAGAGATTGCGAGAAAGCGGGAGAGAGACGCCCGGATTGCGCACGAGCAGGCGGTCAGGAAGCGCCAAAGTGAATATTGCCGTCGATTCTTTGCGCCAAGTGCACTGTTGTTTGCGCCCAGTTGCACCATTGTTTGCAGGGCTTTTCAACATAAAGTGTCGTCTTGGTTTGCGATTCCGGGGAGATCGCGGCGGCCTGGCGATTGACGTGCAGACAGACGGTCAGAGCCAGAGTGTGCGCGAAAGAAGGTCCCCGGAGAGGACGCGCGGACACAACGCCCCTGACGTACTGGCTTACTTGCTCGGTGGGGTTCGCTGAGTTGGAAGACGATTCCCGACCCGGATGTCACTAGACCGAAGCCAGCGTTTGCCCTTCCCACTTTTGCATGCGTCATCCGCTCAGTCATTTCTTGCATCCTTCGCGATGCAAACGTATTCGAAATTACCATTGCAAACTATGGCGATATGAGTGAAAACAAAACGCGCTAATAATCACCAAAGCGCTTTGCAGAAGGCCAAGAGTGACGCCGAGTCCAGGAAGGTGCTCTCAGGCATCCTGAACGAGCTGTATGGCGATTAGCGCCCCAAACGCGGCAAATCGCGCCCCAACGTGCGACGTTGGTCAAGCGTCCGCAACGCATTCCCTTTGCACCGTTTGCTGCACGCATGGGTTGAGCAACGATATACGTTTGTTCCGCAGGCCTTAGTGCGGACCTCCGCGTATCGGTGCGGGCGGCAGACGACACTCATGGATTGCGCGACCGAATCGAAGTTGGTGTCCACGTGGGTGTAAAAAGCTCAGCCGCCAATGCGTAAGCTGACAGCTAAGGTTCCGAGCGTCAGCAATGGTAGAATTTCGAGAGGCAGCATTCGCATGCGACAGGGAGGCTCTCCGCTCGCGCTTCATGGCGTACGCCTTCACGAACGGACGCGCCGTGACGAAGTCGACGCTTGCGTGGTGGGCGTTCTACGACGAGGCTCAGGAGCTGTTCCCTCTGGACACGGCGTTCGACATCGAGCACATCTACGCAAGGAAGCGTGCCGAGGTGGAGGATGCCCTGCACGACCATTCAAGCCTCGAGGCCCTCGGGAACAAGTCTCTGCTCGAGAAGCGCATCAACATCCACGCATCCGACTATCGGTTCTCCCACATGAAGAAGTACTACAAGAGCTTTGTCTCGACGAGGAGGTTCCGGAAGGAAACGAAGATTAGGGGGCTTATCGGTTTGGCGGACGAGCTGTCGATTTCACCGAGGACGCGATCGAGGCCCGCCCCACGCTGATCGTCGACTCGTTCATGGACTGTGTCGAGGCGAACGGCCTCATGGCGAAGTCGCTCTCATAGCCATCGGTCCAGGATCTCACTGCAAATTCCACTGGAGGGCCGTAACGGGTGTCGGCACCCACATGCGTTCCTTCCAGCTCCACTCGAGCGTCTCACCGAGAGGGTCATCGAATCCGCCCCTCAGCCCCCGAATGTGGCCTGCGTACGTTCCCTCGTCGCTTTCGTATACGGTGAAGAGTCACATTGCGCCCTTGGGTTCCCCGCAATCCGTATAGTCGGGACAACACCGTCCAGTCCTTCCCTATCGTATGCGGATTTCGCCATCTCCCGTCCTCTTTACCCACTACGTATGTTTTCTCGAACGAGAGGCCCTTGTTCTCCCAGTCGGGATTGGCGAGCCTCCAATTTCGCTCACGGCGATTGCCTCGCATACGTGGATTGACCTCTACGCGAGCAGGAGCGATGACCCTTCCATCGTGAGCCTCTTTGACGAGGGCTTCTTCGTGGGATAAACACAACGCCCTGGGTTCTGCGCGGCACGCTATGCCACACACCAAAAGCCCATACAACGTGGAAGACCTCCCGGTCATCAAAGACCAGGAGGTCTTCCATGGACACCTGCAACAGCCTCGCCAGGGCCAACAGGTTGTCCACCGATGGCAGACACTGCCCGTGCTGCCACTTGTAGATGGCCTGCGGGTACTCGAAGCCAAAGTAGGCCTGCAGGTCCCGCACGGTCAGCCCGGCCTCCCGGCGATGCCGCTCAATCGAGCGACCGGTCCTCGCCAGGTCAATGACCGGAAACACGGCTTGCGCGCACATGGCACCATCTCCCCTCAACGCTTAAGGGCATCATAGGTCAACACGCCAACCGACTATCCAAGCAGTTTCTCACCGCCTGATTCCCAACGGTGTCGTATTTTAGCACATCCGAACGCAGAGTTGCGCAATGCTGTTACCCACGGTCCGGCCGACTTGAGCGAACGAGCCGGTTGACGATGTACGTCAGGCCGACCGCCGGGATGAACCCCATCGGGTGGCCGTGGGTGATGGCGGCAGCGGTCGCCCCGTCTTGCAACGTGTCATCCGGGTCGGGGAGGTGCAGACCCACCGGAGCCACGCGCACGACGCCCCCGCAGCCGCAGCTGTTGTTGAGGAGATTCGTCCTCGGCAACGACCCTCCGCACGTCATCCAGCCAAAGTTCCACCCTCTTTGCCGCGCCTTCGAGCGAACCGGCTTCAGCTCATCGAGCGCGCCCCTCACCGCTTGCCCGAAGCCGATCAAACAATTGTCCGCCACGCCCCCCCATCACTCATGCCAGCAGTGCACCCAGGCGTTCGGCATCTCGCTGGGACGGCTCGTCTCCCAGCTCGCTTGCCTTGCGGTAAAGGCCCAGCGCCCGCTCCAGCTCGCCACGTCCCTCATGCAGCTGGGCGAGCACGCGATACCCCAAGAAGCAGCCCGAGTCGGCCGACATCTGGGCCAGCCTCGCGGATTCGTCCTCGTCCTTCTCCACACCTACGCCTCGGCGATAGCGATCGGCCAGCACCGCACGGCAGAGGGCGCTGCCCGCCTCCGACCCGCACCTCGCCCACACGAGAGCGAGGTCCGCATTGCGATACGAGCCCATGTCGTACCAGCCGAGCTCGTAGACCTTGCACAACCTCTCCATGGAGTACACGTAGCCAGCCTCTGCGGCCTCGGTCATGTAGGCGAGCGCCTCCTCCTTGGACGCGACGTCATCGTGCAGCACAAGCGCCGCAGCCAAAGAATCGTAAGCGAACTCCCAGTTGCAGGCCTTCTGCGCTGCGGCCGCCCTCAGAAGCCGCTCGCCTTCCTCGGGGTCGCACTTTACATGCGCTCCCTGCATATACCACACGCCGAGGTTGGCCTGGGCATTGGCAAAGCCCAAGTCTGCCGCCGACCGCACCCAGCGAATCGCCTCGCGCTCGCTCCTCGGCACGCCGAGCCCGTGCAGGTAGCAGTCCGCCAAGTCGAACTGCGCCTGCGCGATGCCGGCCTGCGCGGCCTTCGTATACCAGCGGGCGGCTTCCTCGTAGTTCTGCTTCACTCGGTCGCCGTTGAAGAACTTCACTCCCAGCAATGCCGCATAGCGCGCGTCCCCCGCGTCTGCCAGGCACAGCTGCTCAAAGAACTCATCCTGCTCCTGCTGGGTGACCCCATCGTTGAACTCGACGACGGCGACCTTCTGCCAAGCCGAGTCCCGTTTGGCGAGCTTGAGCCACACAGCAGGCCTGACTCCCGCCTCCGCACCAGGAGACATGGATGACACTCCAACGGCGCAATACTCGACGGTCTGGATACAGCGTCCGAAGTATATGTCCGAGCTCGTCCACCTCAAGCACCGTCCACTCGATGGGCAGCTCCTGCCCATCCCATGTCTGGGGATATCGCCCGAGCACGACCGCATCGCCCTCGTGTAGGGTATCGGCAGTCGGCAACCCCGATACGCGGGGGTCATAGGCGTCAATCTTCTCGACGGGCTTGTCGAACTTCCTCGCCCGCTCGCGCAGGATCTGCTCCTCCTGTTCCGGGTCCACATAGCCGTAGCGAAGCCTAGCGGCTCCATGCTTGCCCGGCTTTTGCCGACGCTTGCGCAGAATCGGCTCATCTGTCACCTCACACGCAATGCCATGTCCCTCGGCATACGCGCCAGCAAAGGAGCCCCAATGAACCAGGAGCACGACGTCGGAAGACCCCTCGAACGCGTCTGCGGCAATCCTGTGCACACTCCTCGGCACCGTCACTTGCTTCAAGGCCGAACAGCCGCCAAACGCCATGCTGCCTATGGACTCGACTCCCTCGGGTAGACACACGCTCTGAATGGTTCCATTCTTTTGGAAGGCACGGTTTCCGACCGCAGTGACCATGCAACCGTTCAACTCGGCAGGAATGATAGGGTCTGAGTCGTCTCCACGATATCCCGTCAGCACGACTCCGTCCTCGCTCACGTATTCGCATCGATAGTCACCAAGCCACATAGTGCCTCCCTCAAAGCCGACAACAGGGGTGCCAAAGCCTTTCCTTTTGCATCATGCTAGCATGCGGGCAACGGGGCTCGTCCAAGGCCTTTCCTCACGGTCGTCCAAGGCCTTTCCTCACGGCAGGGCATCGGTTTTAGCCATTGGGAAAGAAGCCTCGTTGTCACAGTGAACCATACCATACACGCCACCTGCCCCCGGTCCCGGCGCTCACCATGAGGCGCCCATCGCAGTCGAGCGACCACGGGTGGATGTCCCAACCACATTTTGTTGCCTCCACAAGAAGGGAATGCCGACGAGAGAATCGCCTCGCAAGCTCGTGTGTTTCACGCGACCGCGCTGCTTCGAGAAGTTTTCGCCGCCGAGTCGAGCGTGGCGTACTACTCTGTGCTATCGACCGCTATGCCACCGTCGAGGAGCTGCCCAGCGGCCACGGCTACGCCGACGTGGTCTTTCTGCCAAGTCGGGAGGATCCCTCGCCCGCACTCGTCGTCGAGCTGAAGTGGGACAGGCCGGTCCGCTCGGCCATCGACCAGATTCTCGACCGCAACTACCCGCAGGTCCTGCGCGACTGGGGAGGACCGATGCTGCTCGTCGGCATTACCTACGATCGCAAGACCAAAGCCCACGCCTGTCATATCGAGAAGCTATCTGACCTTGAAAGGAAGCAATCCTGAAACGTGAACGTAGCGTGGTCGGACGTCGCGACGAAACCTACGAAGACGCGTAGTGGATGGTTGCCGCAAAGAGCTCCCGGTTGTCCTCGTCTATCTCGATCTGGTTCCACTGCTCTTTTGTCCCCAAATAGTAGATGTCCTTCAGCGCGTCGCAACCGAGGAACACGGTCTCCTCGATGGTCTTCACGCTTGCTGGAATCGTGACGCTCGCCAAATTGTCGCTACCCCAGAACAGAGTGGACGGAATCATTTCGAGGTTGATTGGCAGCTCGATGCTCTCGATGTTGTCGCACCCCTCGAAGGCACTGCTCCTAAGCTGCGTCACGCTGCTAGGAAAGCGAATTTCCTCGAAATCCGCGAACGAGAACTTCCACGCCTCTTCTACGCCGTCGGGCACCGTGTACTCTTTGCCTGGCTTCGATGAAGGATAATGCACGAGAATGGTCATTTCCTTGTTGAAGAGCACACCGTCGACGGCCCGAAAGCGCCTGCTCTCCTCGGACACGCGAATCGACTCGAGGCTGCCACAGCCCTCCAACCCACACCAACCTATGGCCAACACGTCCTTCCCGATGGTGATGGTCGTCGCCCCGCCGCAAGACCTGAAGGCATTCTCGCCGATGTTTCTGACCCCGTCCTCGACGATGATGGAGGTGATGATGTCTCGGTGCCCGGACCATGGCTGCTTCACCGCCTGGGCATCGTAGTCCCATACGCAATTGTCCATCCGCCCTTCGCCGCTTATCACGAGCGCCCCGTCGTCGTACAGGGCCCATTCGACCTCGTCCGTGACGCCGTAATCGAGAGGCTCTTCCGTATGGCTCGCAGCTTCGTAACCGACGCTTGTCACCACCTCCGTGGGGAAATCGGGTTGGGACTCGCACCCCCAGAGTGAGGTCGCGCCCGATGTATGTGATTCCAAAACCACCGCTGCCCAGAACACGCCCCACGAGATAGCGCCCACCATGCAGCGGCGTGAACGGGTGCAGGTGAAATGGGAGGGGCACATAGCTCGTTGCGTCCCGACCGCACGCAGCACATTGACACCCCGCCTCGATAAAAGCCATGCAGTATGGGCAGAGTGTCTAGGCCACTGCTTGTTTCCTTTCCTTGGCACACGGGCGGTTACGATCGTCCCTCGGCGCAATCGTACCACAGGCGCCTTAGGCACCGGCGAGGGTGAACGGGGGACGTGTTTTTGTTCACACACGCGTGAACAAAAACACGTCCCCCGTTCACGTCCATCCCCCGTTCACCTCTGGCGAAGAATGGCGTCCCTCAGCTCGGCCGCCTCCGTGTTCCCCGCCTGGGCAGCCTTGTTCAACCACGCAAGGGCCTCCTCGGTGTTTCGCTCCGTGCCCCACCCGTTCGCGTAGCACTTTCCGGCGCTCAGCATGCCGAGGGGATAGTCCTTCTTCGCGGCTTCCAGGCAAAGGGCGAATGCCCTATGGACGTCCCTCTTCGTGCCCAATTCGTTGAAATAGGCATCGGCCAAATCCAGCATGGCCTCCGGAAGTCCCTGGTTGGCCGCATATCGGTTCCACTTAAACGCCTCGGCATAATCCTGCGTCAGAATGTGGCCGTTCCAGAACATACTGCCAATCGAATTCTGCGCCTTTGCGTCGCCCTGGATTGCCATTGCCAGGCACGTGGCAATTGCCTGCGCATTCTGATCATCCAGCTGGCCTTGTATGGGCAGATCCAGGTGCAGGTCTGGATGTCCGAATCCGTCAACGGTTATCACGTGATTCCGGCTGTCTATCCTTATTCTGCCCTGCTTGCTCTCGTCAAAGCGATGCACGATCGCATTCCCCTGGCTGAAGATGCCACCGCGAGTCGAGTCGCACGACCCCTCCGCAAGCCATGCCTCGTACCTGGTAAGGTTAATCATGAGCGTCGGACGAACAGCGAGTTTGTCCGCAAGGCCAATTTTAAAGTACACGACGCCATACACGCCCTCCATGCCATCGCCATGAATGGCCGCCCCCTTGTTCTTTAGCCAGTACGATGCCCGAGGTGGCAGAGGCCGCGTCGCGCCTTGCTGCCGGGTATCCTCCGTGTCGTCCTCATACAGGCTAGCCGCGTAAGGAGTCACCATGCAGCCAGTGGACGCGTCCGAGGGAAAAAGCTCGGCGTCGTTGATGTGCGCATCCAACTCCAGCAAAGAGACCTTGTCTTGCAAATCGTCCACCGGCATGAGGATCCTTTGCTCTTCGGCGGAGAAGGCCGTTTCCATGAAATCCTGGTTCAGCCATGCACGCAGCGAAGAGCCTTCCCACGTTACGTCCCCATAGCCTCCCAACGAGAAACGGACGGTTGCCGGTCCGCTCTGGCCCGGCTCGGCATCAGATATGTAAGTCTCTTCAAATGGGCCAGCCGAGACATCGAAGGGTTGGGCGTCCAACGCATAGATGCTCGTAACGAAGGCCGTCTCTCGTTCGACCCGAAGGATTCTCCATTCTATGGCCTCGCGGGCCCCGGCACGGCTCTGCGGGTAGTGTCCCAACTCGATGATTTCCCCAGGCTTCCACTGTTCCCTCATGAATGCATCTCCCCTCGTGATACTGGTCGAATAACGGCATTCCACTGCATTCATGGTAGGACAAGGATTCGGATGCACGTCCAAGTGATTTCGCGATGAACCCGGGACCGGGTGAACAGGGGACGACTTTTTTGTTCATTCACTCCTCGCGTAGCTGCATGAGTATTCTGCCAAGGTGGTTTTGGCCCTCCCACCTGACTATGTCGACACCCCAGAACGTGTCGGGCCTCTTCTTCTTTTCGCCCGCTATGAGCCTAAGGCCGTCCGTCTCCGCGAGCTCTCGTGCGAGGTCGGGATGCTGGGAGAACTTCGAGCGCACGATCTTTTCCATCGTGGAAAGCCTGCGCCCTTCCCACTCCGCGTCGCCGACGGATGCGCCGTACTTCTGCTTTGCCCGGTCGGGCCTCATGCGGCTTACGACGAGCCTCGTCTGCCGATCTTTGAACTTCGACGCCAGGAAGGCAGAGGCGGCACACGGATACGTTATGCCGTCGTAGTCGACCTCGGCCGCGTAGTCGTTGGACAAAAACGCGAAGTCGCCCCTAAACTGGATGACCTCCTCCGGGAAGTCCTCGCGGCGCAGCCCTCGCAGCATGGGAACGACGCTTGGGTGGAGCATGTCCGCCACGGCGTCGATGTCGAACAGGTGGTCCCTTACCCGCGTCGAGCTTATTCCCTCCGCCTCTGCCGGGGCACTCGCAAACACGAGCGCATCCGCGTTGCGCGCACAGAGGTCCCGGCCCACGAGCCCGGCGTCCAAGCGCTCGCCTTCGCGCGCGAAGAAGACGCATCCGTAGCGCCCGAAGAAGTCGCGGTCCGTGGCAAAGTGCTCCAAGAGCCCGAGCTTGTCGGCACCAAACACGCCGTACGCAGTCGAGCCGGGATGCGCCTCTTGGATCCGCCCCATGAGCTCGCAGTCGTTTGAGAACGGGCGGTCCATGACGTCCGTGTATACCCGCAGCCTTTCGTCGGATGCGGCCATAGCACGCAGCATGTCCACGCGCAGATCGTCCGGCAGGGATAGGTGACCCTGCCCCGCACGCACCATCTTGCGCTTGAGGTACGCGAAGCTCACGGGTACGAAGTAGCCGACCCGCGCATCGACCACGTCGAGTGCCGCCCGCATGAGCAGCCAGTGCGCAATGGTGGGAGGGTTGAAGCTCCCACCCATTACCACCACTCGTTCTGCCATCGCCCTTGTCACCGCCTGCTGTCCCTGTTGGCGCTCATTGCACCCAGCACACTTCTGCCGTTACTTCATGCAGTAGCTATGCTTGGCCAGGATGAATGCGTTGTCCGAGTCCCCGTCAACGACCTCGCCCAGCATGCAGTCGAATTCCCCCGTCTTCGGAAGGATGAAAAATGCTTTGCCGGCTTCGGGCTTTGTGTGCTCGCCATTCACGGCAACTTCCTTCAGGGCGGCGTCGTCCAAGCGGAACGTGACGCACCAGTGCGCAGACCTTATATCGCTGTCCATGGTCCGAAGTTGCTCCAGTTGCTCGGCCTGTACGTCGGCGATCCCAGAAGAGGCCTCCAAAACACCGCGGGCCAGCTCTTCGGCGGCATCGCGGTCTCCCCGGATGCCATCATCGGTATAAAACAGCTTTGATGAGGCGCCGATGCCGCAGTTGCCGTCGATTTCATATGCCGGGCCGACCCCGTTGTGCTCCCCGCCCCATCCGATAAAACGGAGCGGCAGCCGCATCGGCGGAACGCGGCCCATGATGTCCATGCAGTACCGCCTATAGGCCGAATAGCTGCCGCCTATGCTCGACTCCAGCAGACAGCGCATGTAACCCAGCGCGCATTGGGCTTCATCACTCAGGGCCGCGTATATTTCCATGTAGGTGGCCAACTGCTGGTCATCCTCGGTTTCCATAATCGTGATGAGAATCCTCATGTATGGTTCCGCGACCCTCGCCGAATCAAGATCCATCCAGTTTAGTCTCATATCGTGTCTCTCCTCTCAGCTTTGCAGACGCTCTCGCAGAGCATCCCTTGTCTCCATCAGCACGAACCCCAGCTAACATGCCCCCCAGCCACTTGCCTTACAGCAAGACGTAGCCACGACCGCCGCAATAGATGCAGCTTCCCTGGCCCTCGCAAAGGGGACAACGATGGTACTCGTGGTAGGTCGAGCTGCCCCCTCCAAGATCGATGCCATACTTCTCGTAGGCGACTCTGCCCGTGCCGCTGCAATCGGAGCATCTGCCGCTGCCTTTGCAATGGTAGCACTCCAATTGATTGGTGCCATAGCCCACTCCGCCGGTACTGCCATCCCACTCGTCGTGGTCGTAGCCATGGTCGTAGTCGTAATCGTAGTCGTAGCCGCCATACGAGCCGTCGTCTTGCGACATGGTCCGCGTGGCACCGCCGTCCGTTCCGTCGACCGTGGACCTGTCGCTCGGTCTAAGCAGCTCGGAGCCCGACACAAGAGCACCAAGAAGGCAGAACCCCACGACCACGTACTTCAGCCTTGACGAGTAGCTGACCAGCGCGGTTAGGAGTCCCATGGCAAACAGGGCCATCTCGACGATCCTGAACAACCAGAAATCGGTACCGTGAGTGAGTTGATTCATGACCAGTCCCAAGCCCAGGAAGGCGAACGGCGCAATTGGCGAATCTAGACGAATCGTTTTCATTTTCTACACTCCTAAGTCGTAAGTGACGTGCCTGTGTTCATCGTTGTTACTTGCTTGAATGCCGGATCTCGCCCGTTTCCAAGTGCCGGGGCCCTTCGCCCGCCCTTGTTGACCACAGCCTATCAGGAGGGGGCTCGCGACCGGCCCAACCGGTTTCGCACGCACCGACGATGGCGGCAAGGCCCGCTTGACACACCCTGTGAGAAAGCACTTCCCCGTTGCTTGAGACGCAGATGCTACACTGGGCGAAACGCCATGGCCAAGGCGACCCAGCGGATGCCCTGATATACAGGACATCCGAACGAGCAGAACAAGGAAGGAGGACCACATGTTCAAGATGACCTTCGAATTCGAGGACGGCTACATGAACGGCGTGCTCCGCATCAACGAGGCCCTCGCAGGCATGGAGTTGAGCAGGGTGTCTGTCAAAGACTGCAGCGGTCCTTTCTACTCGCTGGACGAAGAGGACCCCGACACCGGCGAGCCGACAGGCAAGAGCTTCATCCACCCCATCCAGAGCGTGGAGCTGGCCTGCGAGCGCGATGAGGACATGCCGCTGCACCACTGGCAGGTAGAATCCCTTTGCTTCGCTGAGGGCACGTACGTCGACACCGGCACCTTGGCCGGCAAGTCCGGCCCGTTCCGCGAGGACTGGCTGGCGCAACACCCCGACCGCGACATTATCCAGGTGACATCGTACTGGTTTGGCGACGGCGAGCGGACCCTCGGCGACGCGTTCGTCATAGTGCACCGCGAGAGGACCGCGTAGAATCGCATCCCACGAAGGACTCGTCGGGCCATCCAGCCCCCGCGTCCCGCACCTCGCCTAACGAGGCGCGGGACGCCCTTCGAGCACGGACGCAGCTCAACCGACCATGACGACCCGCAAACGCCACGACGAAAGGACGAGAGCATGATCGACATCACACTCATCGGTACATCGGCACTGGTGCCCATACCGGGCCGCGCGCTCACGGCGGCACTGCTTACCTGCGGGGGCCACTCGATCCTCTTCGACTGCGGCGAGGGGACTCAGTCCGCCGCGCGCGCAGCCGGCTGCAGCCTCATGAAGGCCGACATGATAGCGCTTACCCACTACCACGGAGACCACATCTTCGGCATGCCGGGCCTGCTGCAGACCATGTGCAGCATGGGACGGACGGAGACGCTCCACATCACGGGACCAGAGGGCCTCGGGGACGAGATCGCACCCATCCTCGAGCTGGCTGGCTGGACCTCATACCCGATAGAGCTCGTCGAGCTCCCGGCCGAGGGGCTACGGCTCGACGAACTCGTGGCGGGATGGCCCCACGAGGCCGTGCTCTCGGCGTTCCGCACCGAGCACAGGGTACCAAGCCAGGGCTACTGCTTCGAGCTAGGGCGACCGGGGAAGTTCGAGCCACAGAAGGCGCGCGAGCTGGGCGTGCCAACCCGTCAGTGGGGCCTCCTGCAGAAGGGCCAGTGCATCCGGGTGGGAGAGACCACCGTGAAGCCCGACCAGGTGCTCGGCCCGCCGAGACGGGGCCTGAAGTTCGTCTTCTCCGGTGACACGATGGCGTGCGACACGCTGGTCGAGGCCGCCACGGGGGCGGACCTGCTCGTCTGCGAAGCGACCTACGGCGAGAACGGACAGGCGCAGCTCGCCGTCGACCACGGGCACATGAACTTCGCCCAGGCCGCGCAGGTAGCTGCAGACGCCGGGGCGAGCGAGCTGTGGCTGGCTCACTTCTCGCAAATGATCGAGGTCCCGGAGGCCTACCTGCCCAACGCGACGCCCATCTTTGCCAACACCGTCTGCGGACACGACGGCCTGTCCGCTACGCTGCGGTTCGAGAAGGGCTAGGGCGCGCCGGGGACGCGCCATGGGAGCAGCGCCGAGCACGGACGATATGCCGCAGCACATGGGCTTTCGAAGGCACATAGCGCGAAGACGAGCTATGCTATGCCCGACACATCTATGGGCCACGACAGCAGGATGCGACTATAATGCTCAATCTATCGACCAGTCTCATATGGCCAGGATGCGCGCAGGGGAAGTACACCGTGAGGGCCAAGGGCCACATCCTCGCGGTGCTCAGCTGGGGGGATGCGGAGGCACCCCTGCCCGGCTGGGGGCCGTTCGCGTACGTGCCGATCGACCCGGCGGGAAACGGCACCTTCTTCTACCCCGGGAGGCGCGGCATCCCCCGTGGAACCACGCACGTGTGGGCCAGGTGCTACGCCTCGGATTTCGGCCACCGCGAAGACGTCTCCGCGGCGATTCCGGCAAAGTATTTGCCGACAGCCGACGAACACGACAGCCCCTCAAAGTTCTCCGTTCTCACCGACCTCCACCTAGCGGCAAAGCCCGGGAGGGTCAGGCAGGCCCTGCGGGCTGCGGAGAGCAACACCATCCTGCTGCTCGGCGACTCCACCAACGACGGCCTGCGCGCGCAGTTCGCCACCTTCGAGACCTGCGTCGAGGATGCCGCCCCGCAAAAGACGGTTCTCCCGGTGGCCGGCAACCACGACGTACTCCACCCGTCGAGGTGCGGCGGCAGCGATGACGGCTGCGGCAACTACGAGGACTTCCAGAGCCACCTGCTAACGAAGGCCGAGAAGAGCGGCTGCGGCATTTCGCACGACCCGGACGGTCGCGCCTACGCCGCAAGGGTCGGGGGCTTTGACGTCATCGGCCTCCAGTGCGTGACGGCGGGGCGTAGGTTTACGTTCCCACAGGGAAGGCAGCTTGACTGGCTTGAGGAGCACCTGGCAGACACGTCGGCTCCTTGGCACATCGTCCTGTGCCACGCGCCCCTCCTGGCCCACAATCCCGCCAGAAACACCGGCGCCCCCTACCTCGGCGGGAACGGGCGGCTCCAGGAGATCGTCAACCGCGCGGGAAGGGTCATCTTCCTGTCCGGCCACACACACGTGTCCCCCAACGTGCTGGCGGGAAACGGCGAGTACGACGAGAGGCACCGGAACGTCTACCTGGACTGCGGCAGCGTGGTGCCCACGGACACCTCCGGGGAGAATGGGATGATGTCGCCGGACTGGAAGGACGGATGCGTCACGGAGCTCTCCGTGACGGAGAGCGTGGTGGAGATCTGCATGAGGTCCATCAGCAGCGGGGCGAGATTCCCGAGGGGCTACTATCGGTTCGAGACGGAACCTTCGTGACGTCCCCGCTCAAGGTCGTGCCAAGCAGCCACCTGCGGTGCCCCGACCCAGCGTGCGACGCGACCCGCAAGAAGCAGCTTCCTAAGGGTCGCTCCCAAACGCTCAGCCTTGTCTGCCTGCTGACAGAATACGAAGAAGCCGGCAACGTAGGGCGAAGGCCCACGACGAACTCTATCCAGCTCTCGGGGCGTGCGTCGCAGCGTCGAGGCCTGTCATAATTTGCCCATGTCGTCGCGCATGGCCAGGGAACATGCCCGCCAACTGTCTTTCGAATTGTAGGTGATTACATCGGCTCGGAAGCGGCGGCGCGTGAGGCCTCGTAACCTCGAGTCGTCTATGCAAGAAGCGACATGGACGAGCGAAGAGCCGGTAGGGCTATGATGGTGCCACACGGCACCGGTGCCAACGAATGATCCGACACGCAAGGAGGTGGTAACGATGAATGCAACCGAACGCTTGGTGGTGATGGGCGGCAGCTTCAACCCACCCACGGTCGCCCACCTGCGGCTCATGGAGGCGGCCATTGAGGCTTCGGACGCCGACGGGGGTGTGTTCGTCCCCACCGCGCACGACTACGTTGCGCGAAAGATGAAGCGACAGGAGAGCCCACAGGACACGCTTGGCGAGGAGGTGCGGCTAGCGATGCTGGCCACCTTCCGCGAGGGGAACGCACGCCTCTCCGTCAGCCGCATCCAGATGGACCGCGAGGGGCGGGCGTACGACTTCGAGATGCTCGAGGACGTCCAAGCCGAGCACCCACACGGCGAGATTCTGTTCCTCGTGGGAAGCGACAAGCTGCAGATACTGCCGCGATGGCACCGCATAGACGAGCTCCTGGACCGGTTCCGCGTCCTGGTGGCCAGGCGCGGGGAGGACGACCTGGAGCAAATGAGGGACGCGAGCCCGTACCTCTCGAGGCGCTGGGGCCGATTCGTCGCGTTCGACGTGCCTGCCGAGGTGGCCGACATCAGCTCCAGCCTCTTCCGCCGGATGCTGCGCGACGGCGACGGGGCCGCCCGCGACCTCGTGACGCCCGCGGTGTGGGACATCCTCGACC
>CACXDP010000124.1 GCA_902766445.1 uncultured Coriobacteriaceae bacterium | reverse complement strand
GCGAGCTCTTCCTCATGTACCTCAAGCCCATCATCAACGGCACGGGCAACTACTACGTGGAGGCGCAGACCCGCGACCAGACGCGCACAGACGTCATCGTGGACTATGCCGGCGAGCGGTTCGTGGTGGAGCTGAAGATTTGGCGCGGTCCGCGCTACAACGAGGCTGGCGAGCGCCAGGTGGCGGGCTATCTGGACTACTTCGGGCTCTCGGTGGGCTACATGCTCTCCTTCAACTTCAGCAAGCGCAAGGAGCCCGGTCTGCACCGGGTGGCGGTGGGGGACAAGGTTCTCTGGGAGGAGACCATCTGACCATTGGCTAGGGCATCACAGCACCGAAATATCGCTCGACCCTCTCCTTGCCGCCATCCGCCTCGTAGAGCTCCTCGTATGCGCATAGGACAGAGATAAGCCCGGCCAGGCCGCTGATCTGGTCTATACTCACCGGCTCCGGCACAGCCGTGACGTCCAGCAGACGAAGCAGATGGGTGACCTCCCGGTCATATCGGTGATCCGAATGATATCTCTGCATCAGAATCATTCCGCGCAGCAAGCCGGGCAGTCTCCAGAAAAGATCGGGGTCATGAAAGCCCTGCTGATCCATGTGTGACAGCCACTCATCGATTTGCTCGACGGCCACCTTCTCGCACAGACGCGCCTTTCCGCGGATGCCGTCGTCGGCGGTCACCGCCGCAACGGCCGCCGCAAACACACCGATGCCGCAGCTTCCCGTAAACAGTTCCGGAGATAGGATCTCGGTGCCTCCGGCGCTTAGGTCGGGATCGATCCACCCGCTCTGGGGTTCCGCTTGGCTGTCTGCCAGCGTAAGCATATTCTCAAAAACAGATTGTAGAATCTGCTCCGCTTCCGCAAGGACCTGGTTTGGGCTGATGGCCTGTGACGCCCTCTGAGGAATCGCGACCCGTGAAGAAGAATTCCCGTTTTTGATTACGGCACAGTGCAGAAGCCGTCTGATCAATGCCGCTTCCTGCTCGAGGGCCCGCTCGCCCATACGCCTCAGATGGCCAAGGGCGGCATCGACGGCGCTCTGGCACATGAAATCCTTGACGACCGCACGACCGTACGCATACAGATCCGTGCTGTTCCCAAAAGTACAAAAGCGTGGGATGTCGCCCCGCATGATAGCGTCCGCTTCCGCCCAGCATGCAAGTTGTGTGTCTTTCCTAACAAGGAATTTGCCGAGCGCCGCGTCCAGTTCGGCGCGCCGCATCGTCTGCGGATCATTTGCGGACACGTACTTCCTGCGGTAGCTGCCTTTAAGCAAATCCCCGTAATACTGGCTGTCCCGCAGGATGACGCGTATCTGGACCTGGGAAAAAAGCTCCCGCAGGTCCCTCTCCATTGAGGTTTTTCGGGAAAGGATTCGCTCGTAGCCATTCCGGAAGCCGTCCATGTACTCCTCTTCGTAGTCAAGGACCGTGACGGGCTCTCCGTCCACCAGAGGTGCGCAGCCTAGGGGACCCGTGTTTAGGAGCACGCTGTATTCCGTGTCATTGCTCTTGCGGGGCATGAGCGCGGACTTCCATACCGATGCGACTACGACCTGCGGAAACCCGTAGGCTTCCGTCCCCCATCTCTCGGGCGTCAGAAGCGTCTCCAGATCCACGATGGCAGGGATGCCCTCGGAAGAAAAGACGTTCTCACAGTGCATGTCGGAAGAATTGAGCAGACCGCACAGGGCCGTCAGCTCGCCCATGGAGTGATACCACTTCTTTGCAGCTGCCTCACCCCGCGGCACCTCCTTCTCGACGTATTCGCTGACGCCGAAATCCGTTCCGTTCGCAAAGCATCGAGGTATGAGGACCGAGTCAGGGAAGTATCTCCGCACGAACTCTCTGGCGGCCTTCTCCAGCCTAGAAGGACGGGGCTTATAGACCATCTTTCCGCAGTCGGTGTGTAGGATCACTGCCGAGCGCGCCATGTTGTGAAAATCGCCTTCGCCGATTTCAAGAGCGGAAAACTCAGAAGGGAAAGGGGACGGGGTCGTTTGTCCGCGTCCAGCGGACAAACGACCCCGTCCCCCCCTTGTCCTATTATGATGGCCTTGATTGTCGCCGTCGAAGGACCTCTTATGCACCTAATCAAGGCAAAGTCGCTACTCACGCGATGGATGGGCATGAACCTCTACCGCGGGTGTACGCACGGCTGCGCGTACTGCGACAGCCGAAGCGTCTGCTACCACATCGACCACGCCTTCGAGGACGTGGCGGTGAAGGCCAACGCACCCGAGCTGCTCGAGGACGTATTGCGTCGCCGCCGCAAGCCCTGCATGATAGGAACGGGCTCGATGAGCGACCCCTACCAGCCCATTGAGCGCGGCCTCTGCCTCACGCTTCGCTGTCTCGAGCTAATTCGCGACTACGGGTACGGCACCTCCATCATCACAAAGTCGGACCTTGTGCTGCGCGACGCGGACCTGCTGGAAGACATCAACCGCCGGACGAAAGCCGTGGTACAGGTCACGCTCACCATCGCCGACGACGGGCTGTCGCGCATGATTGAGCCCGGGGTGTGCCCGTCGAGCCGTCGCTTCGAGGTTCTTTGCGAGTTGCGCGACCGGCACATTCCGACGGTTGTGTGGCTGTGTCCCTTCCTTCCATGGATCACCGACACCGACGAGAACTTCCTCACGCTACTTGACTGGTGTGTGGAGGCGCAAGTCAAGGGCATCGTGTGCTTTGGTGTGGGACTGACCCTGCGCGAAGGCAGCCGCGAGCACTACTACGAGTTCCTCGACCGGCACTTCTCAGGGCTGTCGGACCGGTATCGCACCACGTATGGCAACGCATACAACGTGGCGAGTGAGAACAATAACCGACTGATGGCCCGCTTCGAGGAGACGTGCGAGCGGCACGGTATCATGCGCACGCCCGACGAGTGCTTCGCGTACACGGCGGCGTTTCCGGAACTGCAGCCACGACTGTTCTGAGCAAGGCGTGACAGCGCCCTCGTCCCCGTGGAGAGTTACATGACAAGTTGCCTGGCACCTTGGCACAAAATGATGCAGCGGAACCGACCCCCTGCATCACTGCAGCGAGCTCACGAATCGCTGCACGGCGGCGCACGCCTCGTCGAGGTGCAGGTGATAGCCGTGGTCGTCACCTTCGAGCAGAGCGATCTGTGCGTTGGCATAGCGTGCCGCGGCGTCTATGGAGTCTTGGGCGGGGACGCCAACGTCGGCCGTGCCATGCACGAGCAGCACGGGGCCGGGGTACCCGTCGATGATCTCGTCTATGTGGAGGTGCTGGGCGATGCGGAAGTAGTCGCCGCAGAAATAGGAAGGCTTGGTGCCCTCCTCGGCAAGCTCCGGGTCGCCCATGTAGATGCGGTCGGGAATGTTCGCCGGGTCAAAGCTCATGCCAAACATGCTGCCGGCACGGGCGCTGTCGATGATCACAATGGCGGGCGACATGGGGATGATGGCCTTGAGGTCGTGTGGGCGGAGCGTACCCATCATCATGGTGAGAAGGCCGCCCTGGCTGTGCCCGCACAGATAGAGGTCGGTGACGAAGGGGAGTCCCTTGGCGTAGTCGATGACGTCGAGCATGTTGTCGACCCACTTGAGGAGCGTGTGCCGCCCG
>CACXDP010000123.1 GCA_902766445.1 uncultured Coriobacteriaceae bacterium | reverse complement strand
TTCGTACACCGGAGAGGCGCTGGACAAGAAGACACCGCTGTTGCGCTCCGAGGTTGCGCTTGAAAAGCAGGCCAAACGTGTGCTGGCGCTCTTCGGTCGTGAACCCAAGCGCGTAACCACCACGGTGGGACTTGAGCAGGAATACTTCCTCATTAAGGAAGCGGACTTTGAGGCACGTCCAGACCTGCGTCTTACCGGCCGCACGCTCTTTGGTGCTGAGCCCAGCAAGGGTCAGGAGCTCGAGGAGCACTACTTCGGCGCCATCCGCCCCTCCGTAAACGCCTTCATGAAGGAACTCGACGACGAGCTGTGGAAGCTCGCAATACCGGCGAAGACCAAGCATAACGAGGTTGCTCCGTGTCAGCACGAGCTCGCCCCCATCTTTGAGCAGGGTTCGCTCGCCATCGACGACAACCTACTCACCATGGAGAAGCTCAAGCTGCTCGCAACCAACTATGGTTTGGCCTGCCTGCAGCACGAGAAGCCCTTCGAATACGTGAATGGCTCGGGCAAGCACAACAACTGGTCCATCTCCGCCGACGATCGAAACCTTCTGGAGCCAGGCCCCCATCCCGAGGACAACCTGCAGTTCTTGGTGTTCTTGGCATGCCTCGTCGCGGCTGTGGACGAGCACGCCGACCTGCTGCGCATGAGCGTTGCCTCTGCTGGCAACGACCATCGCCTGGGAGCAAACGAGGCGCCGCCGGCCATCGTCTCTATATTCTTGGGGGACGCGCTTTCGCCCGTGGTGGAAGCCCTGATCAAGAAGGAACATGCCGAGGCGCACGAGGCGGAGCTCATGGACCTGGGCGTTCCCGCGCTGCCCGAGATCCTGCGCGACAACACCGATCGTAACCGCACGAGTCCGTTTGCCTTCACCGGCAACAAGTTCGAGTTCCGCATGTGCGGCTCGCAACAGAACCTGTCTGATCCCAACGTGGTGCTCAACACCGCCGTCGCGGAGCAGTGCGAGCGCTTCTGCGACTATGTGGCCGACCGTTCGGATGAGGACTTCTATGCCGTGGCGATGCGTTTCGTGCGCCATACGTTCCGCGACCATCACCGCGTGCTGTTCGACGGCAACGGCTACTCGGATGAGTGGGAGGCCGAGGCTGCTCGTCGCGGGCTGCCCAACCTTACGACCACTCCCGACGCGCTGCCCGCGCTCATCGAGCCGGCAAACGTCGCCCTGTTTGAGAAGTATGGCGTCTTGAGCGAGGCGGAGCTTCATGCCCGCTACATCGCCAAGGCCGAGCAGTATGCCAAGCTCATAAACATCGAGGCAAACACCATGTGCGACATGGCGCGACACCTCTATGTGCCCGCCATCATGTCCTACGCGGGAGACGTTGCCGCAGCGTTGGTCGAGAAGGGCAAGCTCGGCATCCGCTCGAAGGTGCAAGAGGGGCTTTGCGCGTCGCTGAACGAAGGCGCCGATACCATATGGGAGCTTGCCACCAAGCTCGAGGAAAAGAACGCCACCGCACGGGCCATAGAAGAGCCCGCACCGCGCGACGAGGCGTATCGAGATATGGTGCTGCCGGCCATGGACGAGCTGCGTGCGGCCGTTGACGCCATGGAGGTCATCTGCAGCAAGGAATGCTGGCCGGTGCCGTCGTACAACGATATGCTGTTCTATGTGTAAGCTGACGTGGGGGGGCGGCATGCCAGTTGTTTCATTCGCTCAGCTTCGCTACGCTCAGAAATCGCTCATGAAACAACTGGCATGCCGCCACATCAGCGCAACGAACCTGAGGGAGGAGAAGTATGTGCGGCTTCGCCGCGTATTGGAGGCGCTCAGCTTCGCTACGCTCAGAAATCGCTCATGAAACAATCGGAATGCCGCCACGGCAGCTGCACGATTGACATGCCGCCACGTCGGCGCAACGGACGTGAGGGAGGAGAGGCACGATATGGGCATTAGGGCACTTGCTGCTGTCGGGCTGGGAAGGCTTGCTCATTGGGGTCTGCGAACCTTGGCTCGCAGACCAGCCTCCCAGCTCCCCGGAAGAGTTGCGCTCGCGATAGATCCCCATGTGATGGAGCGACTTGCTCGCAAGCTGCGTCAGGGTTCGATTGTCGTGTGCGGCACGAACGGCAAGACGACGACAACGAATCTTCTCGCGGATGCGATTGAGTTGACGGGACGGCGCGTGCTCTGCAATCGCGAGGGGGCCAACATGGCGGCGGGCGTCGCCACGTCCTTGTTGCAAGGCAGTTGGGCAGATTGGGCGGTCATCGAAGCCGACGAGCTTTCGACCATACACATAGTGCCCGCGCTGAAGCCATCTTATCTGGTGCTGCTGAACCTCTTTCGTGACCAGCTCGACCGTGCGGGAGAGATAGACCACGTGCAGGACGTTCTCGTGAGGGCCTTGGCGTCCTCGCCAAATACGGTGCTTGTCACCTGTGGAGATGACCCCTTGTGTGCGGGCGTCGCGCTACGTGCACGACAAGCTGGTACAAAAGTGATTGCGTTCGGCGTGGGGGAAGACTTGGGACTCGCGCCGGATCGCGTGCTTGAGGCGGGGTTTTGCCAGGTGTGCGGGGACCGGCTTGCCTACGAGTATCGAAGCTATGCGCAGCTTGGGGCATTCAGATGTCCCCGAGGCGACTTTTCACGTCCCGACCTTGACTTCATGGCGACCAACGTTCGGTTGTCGCATGAAGGGATCACGCTTAAGGTCGATGGAGGAGGCGACACGGCTGTTTTTGACGTGAGATTTGGTGGGCCATACATGGTCTATAACGTGCTGGCCGCCTACGTTGCCGCCGCGCTTGCCCGCGTCGACGCGTCTACGTTCCAACGCTCGCTCGATGTGTTCGACCCGCACAACGGTCGTCTTCAGCACTTCCGCATAGGTGGCCGCGAGGTCATCCTCAACCTCGCAAAAAATCCGACGGGTTTCAATCAGAACCTTGCGCTGCTTTGCGCGGACCCGTCTCCCAAATCCGTCTACGTCGTGGTAAACGACAACTACAACGATGGCAAAGACATATCGTGGATTTGGGACGTCGACTTTGAGCGTTTGGGACACGAGGCGAAGGCGTCGCAGGTCATGGTCGGGGGACACCGGGCTAACGACCTGCAGGTTCGCATGAAATACGCGGGGATCAGTGCGCCGATTGTCGAGGATGCAAGTGAGGCCTTGTCGATGATCGGATCCTTGTCAAGCGATATGCCCCTCTACCTGCTCTGCAACTATTCCGCCTTGTCGCCGACAAAGAAGGAGCTCGAAGCGCTTGCTGAACCGAGCGCGCAAGGCGAGCCCGATTTGCCAAACTGCCCCGACAGCGCATCGCAGCCAAAGTCCAAGGTCGTGGTCAGCCCTTGTTCGCGAAAACACGCCGATCACAAGCTCGTCATTGCTCATCTCTACCCCGAGCTCCTCAACCTGTATGGGGATTCCGGCAACATCCTGTGCCTTCGCAAGCGCATCGAATGGCGCGGGATGGAGGCAGAGGTGCGTGAGGTGGGAGTGGGCGACCTTCCCTCGTTTGCAGGCGTTGACCTCGTATTCATCGGTGGAGGGTCCGATCGTGAGCAACGCATTGTCTGCGACTACCTCCTCGCGCAACGCGCAGAGCTTTCTGCGTATGTGGAGGACGGGGGCGTGCTGGCTGCTGTTTGTGGAGGCTACCAACTACTGGGCGAGTCATACCTCATGGGCGACGAGAAAGTGCAGGGGCTGTCGCTCGTGGATCTCTACACTGACCGCGGAACACCCCGCATTATCGGCAATATCGCCGTGCAGAGCGGCATATCTTCACAGCCCATCGTGGGCTACGAGAACCATGGGGGTCGCACGCACCTGGGGCCGGATGTGAGCCCTTTGGGCCGCGTCCTTCACGGACATGGGAACGATGCGACGTCAGGCTATGAGGGCTGTCTGTACAAGAACGTGCTCGGGACCTACATCCACGGTCCGCTGCTGCCCAAGAACCCGGATGTTGCGGACTGGCTGATTTCGCGGGCTTTGGAGCGCCATTACGGATACGCGGAGCTTGAACCGCTTGACGATCTGGTGGAGCTTGCGGCAAACCGTACGATGACCGAGCGCCTGCTGACCTAAACAATCCGGGACATGTTCTGGGTTGGTATCGCTAGTTGCCGATTGCTATGATTTGTTTGCATAGGCACACTGCCAAGTCCTCGCATGAGAAGGAGTGTTCATGAACAAGGAGCTATTTGACTACACCGCACAGAAGGTCGACGAGCTTTTGGCGGCCGCATCGAGCTCGCAGAAGACGCGCGATGCCGCTCAGGCTTGGAAGGACGCCATCGCATCAGGCGCCGACGCCGACGCTGCTACCACCGAGTTGCTCGATATCATCGACGAGCATCACACCACGATCGACGAGGTGCTCGCCTTTGCCGCAGGCCCCGCAAAGACGGTCTTGGGCGAGGAGGCAGCTGCCGCCATGCTGGCGCACGAGACAAAGCGCAAAGAGGAGGGTGCCAAGTACTGCGACTGCGCCGCATGCATTGCCGCGCAGAAGCTACTCGCCAAGCACGGTCGCCCGGTCCTGTAAGAATAGGGTGTTTCTGAAGGGGTGACAGGGGGCGTCTCCGCCCCTTGTCACCCGCTAGAGCGTTGACCCCTTCGGGCCAAAGATATGCGCGTAGTAGTCGGTGGTGAGCACGCCACGGCAGTAGTTTATGCGGTTCGCGACATCGGTGCTCGTCGCCTCCACATAGCCTTCAGGCACTTGCGCTCCCTCGGCGGGGATGAACTCTCCCGTACCGGCATAGTACGTGCCAAGGTCACTCTTCCAGTCGTACGAAAGGCTAAACACGAGGGCGGGCTTGTCGGAAAACACGTCACGCCCCGGCAGCAGTCGCGAGTCCCAGTCACAGCCAAAGAGGTTCAGCAGGGTCGGCAGAATGTCTACCGTACTGGTGGGCGAGGTCACCACCACTGGCTCTTCCTGCTCGAGCGTTGGCGTCCAGATGATGAGGCGGTTGTGGTCGCGTTGGAAGGGCGTGATGACCTCATAGCCGTAGAGCTCCGAGGTGTAGGGTAACGACCCCAGCGGGCCGTCGTCGTCAAGTCCGTACGGGAAGTGGTCGGCGCCGATGACGAAGGCTGTGTGGTCTGCCATTCCCGATTCTTCGAGTCGATGCACGAGGTACTGCACACCGAGGTCGAGTTCGATGTTCGACGCGAGGTAACCTTTCACGGGATCCGAGTAGGGCAGGCCGGCGACTGCATCCCAGTTCTTCTCGGCCATGTCGTTCTCGCCCAAGCCGTAGTCGCTGTGGCCACTCACGCTCATGTAGTACACGTTGAAGGGCTCGTGCTCGGGCGAGCCATAGAGTTCGTCGAAGGTCCCCCTCATCATCTCAAGGTCGCTTTGCGGCCACTGCCACTCGACCCACTTCTCCATGCCGTTACCAAAGCCCATGAACCCGTTGCTGTAGCCAAGATTGTTGTGCGTGAGGTCACGGTCATAATAGGTGTGCGTGTTGTTGTGGAATGCCCAGCCGTTGTAGCCGAGACGATTGAGCGCACTTCCTATGGTGAGGTAGTTGTTGTATTCGGAGGTGAGCTTGAGGGAGACGCCTCCTTCAGTAGGTAGCAGGCCAAAGATGTTGCCGCACTCTCCGCCCGTGGTGCCTGCCGTATCGAACTGGTAGTAATCCAAGAACTGAATGCCTTTGTTGGCCATGCGATACAGCATGGGCGTGGTATCGGGACGTATGGCTTCAGCGGAGAGCGCCTCGGCCGTGATGAAGATGAGATTGTAACCAGAGAAGCGTCCGGTCATGTCGTTCTTTGAGCTGGGGGTGAGGGAGGCGACGTAGCGATCGAGATCCGCCCACGTGCCATCAGTCGTTGCTGCGAGGGCGTTGAAGTCGATGTTGAGGGCGTTGGGGCCTTTGTCCGTCTCGGGCTCTGGTGCCGGAGCCTCAACGTCTGCATCCTCTTCCTCTGCCGTAACTTCCGAACTCGTGAACGTTACCTTCGAGTGTGTGCCCATTGTGAGCGCGCTTGCCTCCTTGCGTAGGGCCGTCATCAGCCCGAAGTCGGTGACACCCGCTTGGAAGGTGTATTGGTCCGTATAGACGCGACCAAACGTCCCTACACACGAGACGATCACATACGCCGCGAACTGGACAGCGAAAGCGTTGCGCAGCATGAGCATGCGTGTGCGCAAAGGAGCATGGCCGTCCCTCGTCAAGTCCTCGCCCCGTCCTATGAGGCCGTATGCGATAGCCGGCGCCATAAAGAGCAGGATGTGAAGAATCCCGGCGGGGGAGAAAACGAGGGCTAGTGCGGTACCGCCAAAGCCCTTGGCGGCATCGCCCGCCCCAGCGATCACGGTTGCCGGGTCATAGAAGAGCTTGAACTTGCGGTAGACGAAGTACTCGAAGCTGAAAAGAACGCCCGTCGCAACGATGCATACGACTTTGGCGATTTTGTTCGAGTGACGAGGGGTAAAGAGCGAGAGTGCCGTGCGTACAAAGAGCGATAAGGCACACGTAAGTGGCAGCAAAAAGAGTAGCTGCGGCCAAAACCCTCCCGTCGTCGATGCCTTGAGCACAATCTCCTGCCATGCGAAAGCGGCAAAAAGGCCCCAGTGCTCGATGAGTCTGCGGATGCGTGCGTACATCCATATTTCCTTTCGCGTATTTGGTACGTATATGGTGCGAATGTAGTGCGTAAGAATCAATTATAAGTGCTTCGTGAGGGGCACGTCCCCGTGGCACATGGGCATGTGCTATCGGGGCGTGCCCCTCGCGGATCGTAAGGACGGGGTTGGTTCGGCAGCCGTCGTTAGATGCGTCCCTCGGCCCGCTCGTTGGCGTAGGACTCGTCTGCGAGGTAGGGCTCGGGCTCACCCTCCCAGATGATGGCTCCGTCCACGATGAGTTTGGCGAGGCCGCTGATCATGGGGCAAACCACGTCAAAAGAGGGACGGGAGCTATGGTGATAGTCGGAGATGAAAGTCGTGGAGCAGAGCCTGCGAATGGTGGGCAGGTCACGGCTGTTTGAGTGGATGATGGGTACGAGGTCGATGCCTACCTCATAGCGATCCTCGCCAGTGTCTGCCTCCTCGACGAAGGTCGACAGACGGGCATGCGTGTACTCCTGCGACATGTCGTCCTTGGTGTCGAAGGACTCCACCTGGCCATCGTTGTATACCAGCAATACGTTCATGTAAACGCTCCAATCGCCTCTTTGGGTGCGGCCTATTCCGCACATAGTGTAGATTATACTGTGCTCATGCCCTCTTTGAGAACGGAGTTGAAATGCATTGTAGTACATGTGGGATGCTTGTTCCCGACAAGGCTTCATTTTGTCCGGAGTGTGGCTCGCCCCTGTTCTCCGGAGGTTTTCGCGACACCTCAGAAGCGGAAGCTTTTGCCTCTCAAGAGGTTGAGACCATCCCCGTTCCTAACGACAGCCCTGTTCCAAAGGTCGTTCCCATGCCCAGCGTGCCTTCCAAAGGTGAGCCCAAACGTCGCCATGGTGCGGCGACGCTTGGGCTCTGTATTCTTCTCGCGGTTTTGGTGTTCATCTTTCAGGTCATTGGGGCAATCATTGCGACCTTTGCCGCTCTCGACATGAACTTTATGATAACCGCATTCGGGGCCATTGGTGCCTGCCTAGGCGTGTGCATCATGGGTGGTGCGAGGATGCTTTTGCCCGATCGGGCTTCGATCCTGTACGCCTGGAAAGAGGGATGGTGGGTCGTCGCTGTGAGTTTGGCGCTTGTGTTGCTTGAGGTGCTGTTTACGATAAGCGAGGGCGAGACGTTGGTTACTCCCGGATGGCTCATGCGTTCGCTGGGCGTGTTGGCGCTATGCTTGGCGGTAGGCGTGAGTGAGGAGGCGGTGTTTCGAGGACTGCTCTTTGAAGGGATGCTCGATGCCATTGGCAAACACAAGCGCGGAATCGTCGCAGCTGCCGTCGTGTCGTCGCTGCTGTTTGGCATGGCTCACGTGATAGGAAGCGTTGATTTCCAGAATGCGCTTGACATCGCGCAGGGGGTACTCAAGACCGTGCAGACGGGGACGTATGGATTCTTTCTCGCGGCACTCGTTCTCAAGACGCGCAAGCTTTGGGGTGCGGTTATTCTTCACGCACTGGATGACTTTTTGCTCATGTTGCCTTCAGTCGGGTTGCAAGGTCTTGAGATCGACTTGGAGTATGTCAGCGCGGGGGAGGATGCCATGCCGACCATCATCCTGTACTGCGTGATCATCATCTGCTACCTGCCCCTCGTATGGCGAGGCATGCGGATGCTGCGCGAGACGGATGCACCGCAGCTCGGTGAGTTTCACCGCGGTTAGGGCTATGCGCTGCTACACCCTCGTCGCAAAGTTCAGGTACTCGATGAACGACATGTCGTGATAAGCCTCGGCGGCGGCATTTCCGCTTGGTTCGTCGGTTGCATGCCAGCTACGGTCGCTCGTCTGGTATCCGCCTGTCGAGAGGGCCTTGATTTCCTGGCGAATCGCAATCTGTGCGGCTTCGTAATCGGTGAGTGGTGCGCCGATGAGGTCGAGCGCTTGTGTGCCGAGCACATCGACGCTCGTCTCGTCCGTGGTACCGTCTTGCCCGCGCCCGTCCACATCGTAGTTTGCCCATATCACATAGTCAGTGCTGAAGGCTCGTCGTGCGTGAATATCCTCGGGCTCGTTCGTGTACCAGCAGTCGTTGTAAGACATGCTGATCGATGGCTGGTGATCACCGAAGAATACGAGCACCACGGGTCGCTCGAGGGTGCGTAGTTCCGTTACGAAGTCACGAAGGTCGTCATCGGACTTGGCGATGCACCCGAGAAACTCGTTCAGCCGTTCGTCTGTTTCCTCGCCTTCGTAGCCGGTTGGGTGGTAATTCAGGCGGTAAGGCTCGGGCAGATTGCCTTGGTCGTAGGAGCCGTGATTCGCCATCGTGACATCAAAGACGAACTGCGGACGTTTGTCGCTCCTCAAGCGGTCGAGAATCACATCGTAGGTGGCAGCATCGCTGACGCCGCTGTGAAACACCTCGCAGTGAGGTTCGTTGGGCGTCACCGTATCGACGGTCACGTCGGGGGTGCCGCCGAAGTCATCGATGGCTAGGAATTCTTCGAAACCCATGATCGGATACACACGGTTGCGGTTCCAGTTGGACGGGTAGTTTGGATGAATTGCGAGCGTGTGGTAGCCGAGAGCTGCGAACTGGCCGGGCAGGGCATCGACGTTTGTGAGGTCGTAGATGGAGTATGGGTACTTCCCGGCTCCGATGTAGCAGAGTGAGTTGCCTGTCAGGAACTCGAACTCGGTGTTGCAGGTGCCCGCCCCATGCACCGAGACGTTGAGCGGACCACGTGCGAGCGCATCGCCAAATCCGGTCTTGTAGAACGTCGGTCCCTCGTACCCGGCGTGCATGCCGTCATAGACCGACAGGTCGGAGAAGGACTCGTTCATCACGACGATGACCGAGGGCTGAAGTTGGTCGAATTGTGCTTGGGCTCGTTTGCGACCTTCGTCAGCGCTCTCGCGACACTGCTTGGCATATGAGCTCTCTAGCGCCTGCGCCGTCTCGTCGGAGTAGCCTTCCGGCTTGCGGATGGGCATGTCTTGCGCCACGGCGATGAAGGTGGGGTAGAATCCCTGCTCCTGATAGCAGTCGATGGAGTACCAGTACCGCATCTCGACGCCAAGCTGACCCATGTAGTCGGGGACGAGCACGACCGCGGCGAGTAGGGCGAACGATCCCAAAGAGGCTGCAAGGTTGCGAGAGACGCCACGCCAGTTGCGGATCGTTCGCTCCGGGGGAGGGACGAGCGAGAGAGCGCAGACGACGAGCGCGAGCGACGTCACGCCGAGCAGAGTTTGTTCGTTGAAGGAAAAGACGTACTCGCCGCTAACGGCTGCTGCTGTGTCGAGGACAAAGAGGTCGGTGGGCAGGATGGCCGAGTTCTTGAACCGTCGCACGAAGTGCTGGGCAAAGCCAGTCAGAGTAAAGAATGCGACGGCGGGAAGGCATGCGACCGCACGGCGTTGTCCCAGAAAGTATAGTGCCGCGAGCAGGCAGGCGATAAGGAGCATCTCGAGCAGGATGTAGCGCGGCCCAAAGCTGCCAAAGACCTCGCTGAACGGCAGCTCGACGAGCATCTCACAAAAGAACACGGTGGCAAATATGAGGCAGCCGTCGCGCCGTCTTCGCGTGCGGGTCTCCCAGGAAGCTCGTCGCTGCCAAAGCCGTTCGCGGTTAAGGGAGGTGTATGCGCAACCCACCAGCACGAGACAACAGATGGGAAGGTTTATTGTCAGAAGCCCTTCCAGGAGGCCTGCCAGTCCGAGTCCAGTGAGCGCGATAAGCAGAAGCGCTGGCAGGCATGCCCAAGCTATAGATGCCCTCGCGCGCGGTAGGTCTCGGCAGAGCCACAGGAGCCAGGCGAGGGAAGCGAGGGGGATAAGCGCAAACGCTTGCGACACGGCATAATCCTTCTTGGGCAGACATTGGTTGAAACGAGTATACCCCTAAGCCGAAAGAATTGACCACTTGCCCACAGTGGGCAAGTGGTCAATCGTGATGGGGTTATTACCGCCCGGGTATCATACGTACGCGGAAGACACCATCAATCTGAGCGATCTTGTTCACCACGTCGTCATCCCAGGGTCCGCTCGTCTCGAGCAGCGTGGTGGCGACATCGCCTCGGCGTTTGTTGGCCATGTTTTCGATGTTGAGATTGGCCGTAGAGATAATTTGCGAGAAGCTGCCGATCATGTTTGGAACGTTGCGGTGCAGTACCACGATGCGTTCGTCCGTCTCGATCGGGCCGAGGTCCACGTCACCAAAATTCACGGAGTTGGTGATGTTGCCCTCAAGCAGGTAGGAACGCAGCTCCGATATCGCCATTGCTGCGCAGTTGTCCTCTGCCTCGACGGTAGAGGCGCCGAGGTGTGAGGTGACGATGGCACCAGGCATATGCGTCGTTAGCGGGTTTGCGAAGTCGGTGACATAGCGGGCGACGTGCCCTGCCGCGAGAGCGTCAGCCATTGCTTGCTCGTCAACGAGCACGTCGCGGGCGAAGTTCAGCACCACGACGCCGCGCTTCATTAGGGCTATCTGGTCGCGACCGATCATGTGCCAGGTCGCGTCGTTGGCGGGCACATGGATGGTGATGAAGTCAGCCTCGGCAAAGATTTCTCCGAGGTTGCGCACGGCATGGACGTGCCTATCTAGGCTCCAGGCGTACTTCACCGAGAGGTAGGGGTCGTAGCCGAGGACGTGCATGCCGAGGGAGCGTCCGGCGTTGGCGACCATCGCGCCGATGGCTCCGAGGCCGATGACGCCGAGGGTCTTGCCGGCAATCTCCGTCCCGCCGAATTGCGCCTTGGCCTTCTCCGCTGCGGCGGCGATGTCCGCGTCGTCTGCGTGCTCGGCCACCCAGCGCGTGCTGCCGAGGATGTCGCGCGAGGCGAGGAGCATTCCTGCGACGACCATCTCCTTGACGCCGTTCGCATTGGCCCCTGGCGTGTTGAAGACGACGATGCCGCGCTCGGTGCAGCGATCGAGGGGGATGTTGTTGACGCCGGCACCGGCACGTGCGATGGCAAGCAGCCCGTCAGGCAACTCCTCGTCGTGCATGTTTGCGCTGCGCACCATCACGGCTTCGGCGTCGGCGAGGTCTGCGGCAGGTGCGAAGTTGCCATAGAGCTGGTCGATGCCGGCTTGGGAGATGCGGTTCATGCAGTGGACCTTGTACATGGTTTCCTCCCAAACGATGGCGCTACTTGCGAATGGCGCGGACGCGCAGGATGTCCCTTGCGGCGGCGATGTCGGCCACCTGCTCGTCGGTGAGGTCGCCACCGAGGTCAAGCAGGGCGTAGGCCACGTCGCCGCGACTCTTGTCCGTCATGTTCTCGATGTTGACGCCGGCGGCTGAGACTGCCGAGGTGATGCGGCCGATGAGGCCGGGGACGTTCCTGTGGAAGACCGTGAGGCGCATGGCTCCGTCGATGGGGCCGAGGGTTGTGGACTCGAAGTTCACCGAGTTCTCGATGTTGCCGTTCTCAAGGAAGTCGCGCAGCTCGTTGGCCGCCATCACGGCACAGTTGTCCTCGGCCTCCTTGGTGGAGGCGCCGAGGTGGGGCGTCACGATGGCGTGTGGCATCTGCGTGGAATTGGCATTGGCGAAGTCGGTCATGTAGCGAGCCACGTGTCCCGTCTGCAGGGCCTCGGCCATGGCGCGCTCATCCACGAGGGCGTCGCGGGCGTAGTTGAGCACGACGACGTCATCTTTCATCATGGCGATGGCCTCACGGCTGATGATGCCGCGCGTCGCGGGCGTGGCGGGGATGTGGATCGTGATGTAGTCGGCGTTCGTCCAGATTTCCTTGAGGTCGTTGATGTGGCGCACGTGCCTATCGAGGCTCCACGCGTACTTCACCGAGAGGTAGGGATCGTAGCCGAGGACGTGCATGCCGAGGGAGCGGCCGGCATTGGCGACCATCGCGCCGATGGCTCCGAGACCGATGACGCCGAGGGTCTTGCCCGCGAGCTCGGTGCCGGCGAAGCGGTTCTTGGCCTTCTCGGCAAGCGTCCCCACGTTGGGGTCGTCGGAGTGGCGACCAACCCACTCGATGCCGCCCTTGATGTCGCGAGCGGCGAGCAGCATGCCGCAGATCACGAGCTCCTTGACGCCGTTGGCATTGGCGCCGGGGGTGTTGAAGACGACGATGCCCTGCTCGGCGCAGCGCTCGATGGGGATGTTGTTGACGCCTGCGCCAGCACGCGCGATAGCGAGCAGATTGGGTGAGAAGTCCATTTCGTGGAGGTTGGCGCTGCGAACCAGAATGGCTTCGGCTGAAGCCACGTCATCGGTGAGCGCGAAGTTTTCGCCAAGAGCGTCGGTGCCGACTTTGGCGATGTTGTTGATGCAGTGGACCTTGTACATGATGCCTCCTTAAGGTCCGCGTTCCACAAAACATGCAGCATTCTAGCAGTAGGCATCCGAAATGGCCTCGATAAAGCCGCTGCCCCATAGGCGGCACAGAACTAGCCCTCGCGCCCATACCACTGAACGCATATCTACGTCAAGCCTTGTTCCGCAAGCGTTTCTCAAAAGATTGGGGGTTTGCGAACGCACGCATTGGGGTATTATATCCGCTGTGGCCGCGCGGCCACAGGTAATCGCGCGCAAGCGCAGCGTTGTTGTCCTGAGGGACAAAGAAAGAAAGGCACGAAATGGCTCAAGGTACGGTTAAGTGGTTCAACAGCGACAAGGGCTATGGCTTCATCTCTCGTGAGGGTGGGGACGACCTCTTCGTTCACTACAGCGAGATCCAGATGGACGGGTACAAGACCCTTGACGAGAACCAGGCGGTAGAGTTCGACATCACCACTGGCCAGAACGGCAAGCTCCAGGCTTCCAACGTCCGCAAGATCTAGAGGACGCACCTCAGATATAGGCGACTCGGGACGGCACTTCGGTGCCGTCTCTTTTTTATGGACGAGTTACAGCTTTATGTCGCGCCAGTCGTCGAGCCAGAGGTCAGCGGCAGCCTGCAGGTCGAGAATGGGCTGTGTTTTGTCATTCGCGTTCACGGCACAGGTGCGCATGCCAACGCTAGCCGCGGATCGCACGGCGACGAGGATGTCTTCAAACACCGTGCAACCGACGGGCTCGACACCGAGTCTGCGTGCCGCTTCGAGATAGATGTCCGGCTCGTCTTTGCCCCGGCTTACCTCAGCTCCGTACACGCAGACGTCAAAGAGGTCGTTCGGATTGATGTGCCGCATGGACGTGAGCACGTTCACGTCGTTGGTGGTTGCCATCGCGCAAGGGATGCCCGCTTCGTGTAGTGCACGGATGTAGCGTTCCGCCCCCTCGCGCAGCATGACGTCGTTGCGATACATCTCGCGTCCGAGGTCGTTCCATTCGGCGCAGATGTCCTCTACTGTCTCGTTCAGCCGAAAGAGGTCAATCGTGAACTGAGCGCCTTTCTCGAAGCCAAGTGCGGCGAGCTGTGCGCCGTAGCCGTTGGGGTAGGGGAGGTTGCGGCGACGGAGGAAGATGCGATCGACCTCCTGCCATATGTGGGCCGTGTCTGCTAGCGTGCCATCGAAGTCAAAGATGGCGGCCTTGCCCTCGAACGGCCACAGTCCCTGCGGTACTCCCATGCGACTCTCCTCGCGACGTATGTGCATTCGTTATGTGTTCGTGAGAGTGTACCATGCCAGAAGAGGCCGCCACAAAAGTCCCTTGCGCTCGGCAGGCGAAGAAAAGCTGTCTCGCCCTCATCCTTCGTCCCAACTGCTACCATTAGCCCGTTATCAGATGACGATTGGCGACGAGAGGAGAGGCCATGTGCGCGAAGGACTTGCTGGCAGATGCAAAAGCGTATGTGGAGGAGGTGTGGGACGACATCGAGCGCGACATCGACAGTCTCGTGCGTATTGAGAGCGTCGAGGACCTCGAACACGCCGCGGAGGGCATGCCGTTCGGGCCTGCGCCGCGTCAGGCGCTCGATGCAGCCTTGGGCATCGCGGAGCGCTTGGGCCTCGAAGTGAGCGACTGCGACGGGTACCTTGGCATCGCCGAGCTTCCCGGCGAGAGCGAGGGCTACCTCGCGACCATCGCACATTCTGACATCGTGCCCGTGGGTACGGGTTGGCACTTCGATCCCCTGCGTCTCACTCGCAAGGACGGCTACCTCATCGCGCGCGGTGTGCGCGACGACAAGGGTCCGCTCGTGCTCTCGCTTTACGCGGCGCACTACCTCGTGCGTAAGGTGCGCGAGTCTGGCAAGAAGCTCCCTTACACCCTGCGCTGCCTCGTCGGCACCAACGAGGAGACGGGGATGGTAGACGTGGACTACTATCTCGCGCGCTACCCTCAGCCGATCTTTTGCTTCACACCCGATGCTGATTTCCCGGCGATTTGCGGCGAGAAGGGCAGGGTATTCGTCGAGCTGCTGTCGCCCGTCATTGCGGAGAAGGACGCACGCATTCTGAGCTTTGCGGGCGGTGCGGCCTCCAATGCGGTTGCAAGCGACGCCGAGGCCGTGGTCGTGGCGACGCCGGACGAGATTGCCTCACGCGAGGGGCTCGAGATTCTTTCAGCTGGCAAAGACGCGCAAGGCAGGAGCCTCGTCAAGCTTCTCGTCAAGGGTAGGGGAGGGCATGCGGCCATGCCCGAGGGCACGTGCTCGGCCGTGGGCATGCTCTGTGACATCCTCCGAGAAAGCGGCGTCTGCACCGAGAAGGAGCTCGCCTTCCTCGATTTGCAGAAGCTTGTCTTTGCCGACACACGTGGCGCAGCCCTCTGCGTTGACGCGATCGACGAGGTATTTGACCCGCTTACCTGTGCGGGCACCGTCGCCATGTTGCGCGACGATCAGGATGGTCGGTACCTTGTGCAAGGGCTCGACATCCGCTATCCGACGTCCACGTCGGCCGAAGTGTTGGGTGAGCGTCTGAACGAAGTTGCCGCAGCTCATGGCTGCAAAGCCGTCGTGCGCGATGCTTCGGTGCCCTTCCTCACCTCGCCCGATAGCAAAGAGGTACAGACGCTGCTCAGTGCCTATCACGACGTGTTTGAGTGCGAGGGGGAGGCGTTTACCATTGGCGGAGGGACGTACGCGCGACACTTCCAGAGGGCCGTGGCGTTTGGTCCGGTACCGTCAACCACGGTCGATCCTGACTGGGTAGGTCCTGAACACGGTCCCGACGAGGGCGTCTCGGTGGAGATCATGCAGCGTGCCCTGCAGACCTACGTAGTTGCCCTCATGCGCCTTATGGAGCTCGACCTCGGATAACACGAAAGGCCAATCATGAAAAGCCTCACTTCGCGTGCCCTGACCGCCACGTTCGCAATGGCCCTAATCGTCCTCTTCTCCTGCGTACCTGTCCTCGCAGCGCCATCGAACACCCGCTCGTCGGGCAGATCCTCAGCGCAGGGCGAGGACAAGGCAGATGGCGACATCCGCGTGAGCTTCATCGACGTGGGCAAGGGCGATTGTGCTCTCGTGCAGGCGGGCGACAAGGCAGTTCTCATCGACGCGGGATACGACAACACCTCCTCCACGGTTACGTCTTACCTGCGAAGCCAAGGTGTCGAACATCTCGATCACCTGATTCTCACACACTACGACAGGGATCATGTAGGTGGGTTGAGCGCCATAGCGAAGGCTTTCGATGTCAATGCGGTCCACCTGCCCAACTATGAGGGTGCGGACAAGAACTACAATAAAGTGATGACGGAGGTCAAGCGTCTCGGGCTCAAGGCGGTGCCGGTCACGAAGACCCAGTCGATAAGGCTCGAAGACGCTCAGCTGGACATCTATCCGTCGAAACTAAAGTACGTCATCGAGCCAGGTGAAGATGAGGGCAACGACAATGACCTTTCGCTCGTGACGGCGCTCACCTATCGCAATGACTCGTACCTCTTTGCAGGGGACTTGGAGGAAGAGGGTATCGAAGCGTATCTGGCCGCCAAGCATGGCCACTATGACGTGCTCAAAATGCCACATCACGGTGACAAGGCGGACAACAACGAGGACTTCCTCGATGACGTGAGCCCAAAGATTGTCGTAATCACTGACAGCAAGGCTGACCCCGCCAGCAAGAAGACCCTCAAGCTGTTCGACAAGTCAGGCGTGACTACCTACCGCACGGCTACCGATGGCACCATCGCCATAAAGAGCGACGGCACTGGACGCTACTCGGTCGAGTGAGACTGATATACAATGCCCTAAAGCCTATACCAAATCCTCGGAAGGAACATCCCATGAACGACTTCGTATTTTGTTCTCCGACCCGCTTCGTGTTTGGCCGCGGCGTGACTGATGCCGTGGGTGCGGAGGTCGCCGCGCTTGGCCTTGGCAACGTGCTGCTCGTGTATGGTCAGGGCTCTGTGGAGCGCTTGGGAACGCTGGATCGCGTGCGAGCCTCCCTGACCGCCGCGGGCGTCTCGTTCGTGGAGGCCGGCGGCGTCCGCCCCAATCCTGAGGTCTGCTGGGTGCGCGACGCCATCGAGCTCGCGCGCGAGCAGAAGGTTGACGGGCTGTTGGCCGTGGGTGGTGGCAGCACCATCGACGCGGCTAAGGCCGTGGCCTTCGGCGTGCCTTACGACGGCGACGTGTGGGACTTCTTTGCCAAGGGCGTGCCCATCGAGCGTGCCCTGCCCGTGACGACCGTGCTTACCATCCCGGCGGCTGGGTCCGAGGGTTCTGGTTCCTGCGTCATCAGCTGCGATGCCGAGAGCCGCAAGCTCGGCGTGAGCGGCGACGTCTTTCGCCCGCGCCTGTCCATCCTGGACCCCGAGCTGACGTTTACCCTGCCACCCTATCAGACGGCGGCGGGCATCACCGACATGATTGCCCACGTGTGCGAGCGCTACTTCAGCGGTGTCGGTCCCGTGCCCGTCACGGACAACATCGCTGCCGGCATCATCCGTGCGCTCATGGAGGCCGCGCCTCGCGTGTTGGCTGACCCAAAGGACTATGACGCCCGCGCCACCGTCATGTGGGGAGGGACTCTCGCGCACAACGACCTTGCCGGATGTGGGCGCTCGCTGTCGCCAGTCGTGCGTGCGGGCGGCTGGGAGAGCCATGCGCTCGAGCATGAACTTTCGGCGCATCACGTGGAGATCACCCACGGTGCGGGTCTGGCCGTCGTGCTTCCCGCGTGGATGCGGCATGTGTGGAAAGCCGATCCAGCTCGCTTCCTGCTTTTTGCGCGGGATGTCTTTGGCATCGAGCCAGCCATGGAAGAGGAGCCTGAAGAGGAGGCCATCGCAGATGCCGTGACGGCTGCCATCGACGAGCTGCAGGCGTTCTTCCAGAGCATGGGCATGCCGGCAACGCTGGGGGACTTCGACCTAGGCGAGGCGGACATTGATGTGCTGCTGGGCACCTTGCGCCAAAACAAAGGGGAGCGCTTTGGCGCCTTCATGCCGCTCACCATGGAGGACGCGCGGGCAATCTACCTCAGCGCGCTGTAGGACAGGGTCACGCGGCAGAATCGCCTACACGTCGGGTTCGTGTTCCAGTGAGTTGCGGATCCCATGGATGACGTCATCGCCGGTAAACGACTCGAGTATCCTCATGAGGTCATGGGCGAGCGGAAACACCTCGGCGTCGATGGATGCCGTGGCACAGTCATAGATGAGGAAAGAGATGCGAGGCGTCGGAGCGAGAGGTATCTTTTGCTCGCTCAACGCCAGCTCTACCTCCGATGGCTCGAGCGCTGATGAAATCGAGTGGTCATCTCGCGAGAGTATGTGACGTTCGGCCATGATAATGGGGATGAGCGAGGGCATGAGGCCTGCTGCGAGTTGATAGCATGCGATGCATGCCGCGTGATGACCGAGTTGCCACTGTATCGCCGCCATGCGATAGTAGGCGAGTCCGATGCCCTGGGGGTCATGAGCCACCTCGAGCATGTCGCGCAGGGCAGATTCAGCATCGGCGAGATTTCCCGTGCGTTCGAGGCAGGCGATAGTGCCAAGGAATGCAGAGGTCGCCAGAGGGGCCACCTCGTGTGCGCGGCGTGCATGCGCGAGGGCCCTGTCAGCATCATCTTCTTTCGCGGCCTCTTCGGAAAGCGAGCGGCTGAGGAGGATTGACGAGATGAGCAGATGTGCGATGACATAGGCGTCGGGTACGAGGATGATGCAGCGCCGATCATTTGCGTTGAGGCGGTTGTACAGAGCTCGCTCGGCGAAGGAGTCGAAGGAGCGGTACACGGTGCTCGGGCTATCGGCATACGCACCTGTTCCGTCAATCGGCGCAAGCGCGGCGCGTAGCTGCTCAAGCGCCACGTCGGGCCTCTCGTTCGCAAGGGACTGCTGGGCATTCTTGACGGCGCGCGAGAGCGGGTCGCCGGCTATGAGCTCCTCGCGCAGCGCCTCCTCGTCGTCAAGGGCGAGGCTGCCGTCTACGAGCTTTGCGGCCACGCGCTCGGCCGCTCCCCATACGTTCATGTCGGAGGTCTTGTGTGCGGCTTCGAGGATGGAGCGTACGCCTACCTGCGTCGCGTTGTGCGTCTGTGACTGAGGTATGCCTCTCAGGGCGTCGTCCGCCACTATCGTTCGCAGGAGCTCCTCGTGGATGACCAGGCCTGAGACGCGCGAGGTGCCGAGATGCAGCGCCGCGCTCGGTGGCAGCGACCGTTCGCTCATCTGCCACAGGTCATGGCGGCGAGACGGGCAGAAACGCTCGTCTTCCAGATAGAAACCCTGATCGACTGGTTGCAAGACCTCGTTTTCGAGCGAAAGAGTTGCGCCGAGTCGAGATATGGCGTCAAGCGGGTCGCCAATTGCGTCCATCCGCAGATGCGAGAAGACCCTTCTATCGAAGCATGCCCACCACAGGCAGGATCGCGAAGAGGGATCGCTCCGCACAAGGGCTATCCATACCCTGCGAACGCGCTCCGAGGCACGAAACGCGCAGTTTGCGAGGAGGATGCCCATGCGGGCGGCGTATTTAGAAGCCTCGCGACCTCGCATATGAGAGGTGGTAGGTACGATGCCGAGGCCGTCAACAAAAGCCGTGTGTGCAAACACGCGCGCAGGCGTAGCGTCGATCTCGATGGCGACGTCTCCTTCCGCCACGTTGCTCCTGAAGTTCGCCACGAGTCGATGAGGCACCTTGAGCGTCTCGATGGACTCCGAAAGCGAGCAGCGCACTGCCCATTCGCCACGCTCAGAAGGTCCCCAGCCCGTCTGCCAGGGCATCGCAAGGTAGGACCAGTCGCTCGAGTTTATGTCCGAGACTTGGGCGCATACCGAGGAGATGAAGCGCTGCTCGACGCGCATGAGCTCCTCTTCGCTTGCGGCTGCGGGATCGTCGAGGTAGTCGTATGCGAAGCGAGCCGCGTTGAGGGCTGATTCGACGCGCAGTGCCTTCAGGTGCCAGCCGAACTCAATGCGTGGTAGCGTTTGCAGGTAGAACATCCCGCTGTGACTTGGAATGATGATGCGCACCCAAGGCGTGTCGTTTTCCTCCCATGAGGCGATGTCCGCCTCGTCGAGGCGTCGCGTCAGGTAACGCTCAAAGGGACTCGCCGCATCGTCTTTGGCGACTCGTTCGCAGAAGTCGCAAAGAAAGGCCATCTGTCTCTCGCTCTCGAGGAGCTCGGCGCAGAAGTCCGGAAAGGAGAACGTGTTCGTATTGTCTTTGGACGTATGCTCAAGGGTGATGTCTGCTTCCTTGGCATCGGGGGGAGTCTGAGCGGGAATCTGAGCCTCGGTTTTCGTCTCAAAGGAATCCTGACCCAAGGTGTCGCCTGGCACGTCTGCGGAATCGTTCTGCTCGCAGGATTCGATCTCGTCGGAATCGGTTGCATCCGTGGGGCAGGCCTCGATATCTGGCGCTTCATGTGTAGCTTGATTCTCTGTCAGCGGCGCGTTGCGTGTGTCAGCAGCTACATTCTCGCGGGTGGCTGTCTGGTCGCCTTTGCCATCCTTGCCCGTGTCCTTCCATCCCCGCGCAAGCAGTACGATTATCGTCACGAGCAGTGATGCATGCAGACAAGCAATGACCGCAAGCAGCGCAGCATTCATCCCGCCGCACAGCCCAACGACGAGGGCTGTGTCACAGGCAACGAACGCTGCCAGAAGTACCATGATTCGTCGTCTGCGCATCACGATGCGGCCGCGGCGAGGTCGTCGGGGTGAATCTCAGCTGGCCAAACGGCATCCTCGGGCATTGCGGTGGTTCCTGCGCAGACGTCCTC
>CACXDP010000122.1 GCA_902766445.1 uncultured Coriobacteriaceae bacterium | reverse complement strand
GTCACCGTTGGAGCGCGCGTAGGCAACAATCTGCTTCATCAGGTCCAGCTGCGCTGCACTCAGGATCTCGTGGTTGAGGAACGACCCGAACTTCGTCTGTATGGCCTCGTCAGCAATGCCGACCTGCTTTCGCAGGAACGGAAGCAGCGGGGCGTTGTTGGACCATGCGGCATAGTCCGCCTTGCTCCCAAGCTGCTCATAGAACACGTGCTCTAGGTTCTTCCGCTCTGCATCCTCGAGCTCATCCAAGTTGCGCAGCTTCATGAGCGCCGGGTCGCCGCTGTCGTTGAGGTATTCCTGAGCCTTCTGAGGATAGGACTTCTGGCCTCCCGCGCCTTGGCTCCCATCGCCATCCAGCAGCTCGTCTGCGACATCGATAATGTAGTAACGCTGGTCGTCGGGGATGTACTGCATGAGTCCACGCAGCTCCTTGCGCACGTATTCGGCACGTTCCAGCGAGAAGTCATCCATGAGGTAGGCGCCGTCGACCATCGCGGTTATGAGGTCCTTCTTCGCCATGACCTCCGGGATGGTCTTGAGCTTGAGCAGCGCCTCCATGCGCATGGTAAACATGGAGGAAGCTGGCCTAACGCCATGGCGAATGGTCTGTGGGTCCTTGCCCTCGGCCATGAACTCCATGTATTTCGCCTCGACCGCATACATAAGCGAGTCAAAGCTGCGAACGCGAACGGTGACCTTTTCCGCCGGAATCAGCGGCAATATGTGCTCCACGATCTCCCGCTCGTCATCGTCGGTGATGTTGTGCCAGCTCTCGGCGGTGCGGTACTTGTTCACCAATGCCATGCTATGCTGCACGCGCACGTCGTCGTTGGTAAGCAGACGCGTCTCCGAGATGAACTCGTCCCGGAGCTTGTCGCGATAGGCGACGTCGTAGTCCGAAGCCCCCGCTCCCCCATCGAGCAGTCGCAGAATTCTGAGCTTGGAGTGGTTTATCGCAACCGACTGCGAGACATTGCGTACGCCCTTGCTCCCTTTCCCGTAATCGACCATGGACCAAGACCCCGTGGTCGAGAAGTAACGGAAGTTGTCGTAATAGTCAAATACCAGGAATCCCTTCTTGTCCATCCCCGGACCAAACACATCCGGAGACAAGCGCGTGCCCCTGCCCACCATCTGCATGAATTTGATCTTGGAGCGCAGCTGCTTAAAGAACACGAGATTGAGGGCATCGGGTACGTCGATGCCGGTGTCCAGCATATCGACACTCACGGCAACCTGCGGAAGCTTGTCCCTGTCGGCAAAGGCGTCTATGAGCCGCTGGCTCTCGTCCACCTTGCTGTCTATGAGCTTGCAGAAGTCGGTACCTAAGTGGCCAAACATGGCTTGGAAGCGCTCTACGATAACCTCGGCCTCCTTGTGATGGCGGGCGAATATAAAGGTCTTGCCCAGCTTGTCACCTGCGTCGATCTTGAGCCCGTTTTCCATGAGGTCCGAAAGCATAACGTCAATCGTCCCCTTGTTTACAAGCGACGAATTCCTTGATACGGCGTCGAGCGTCGCACCCTCAAGGTCAGCGTCCGTGAGGTCCTCATCGAAAGCCTCTTCGACGCTCTTCTTCTCATCTTCCGACAGTTCGTCGTATCGAATGCCGCGCCGTATAAGCTCCGTGGTACGGTCCAGGACCTTGAACCCAACCAGATAGCCATCGTCTATGGCCTCTTCCAGCTCGTATGCAAAGTCGGGCTCCCCAGCGGGCAACTCGAACACGTCGTACGTGCTCTTGTTCTCCTCGGAGCGAGGCGTGGCCGTGAGTCCCACCATCAGGGAGTCGAAGTAATGGAATATGGATCCGTATTTCTTAAAAATAGAGCGATGTGCCTCGTCGATTATGATGAGGTCAAAGCGGCCAACAGTAAACTCCCGCGAATCGTCGTTGATGAGGTTAACCATGGTTTGATACGTGGAGAAAATGATGCGCGCATTCGAGTCGCGCTCCCCCTCTCCCCCAACGTAGACCGAAGTGGGAACCTCTGGCAGCAACTTGTTGAAGCTCTTGTGCGCTTGGCGGACCAAGCTCGTGCGGTCAGCCAAGAAAAGGATGTTCTTTACCCAATTCGCCTTAAGCAACACGTCCGAGATTGAGATGGACACCCGCGTTTTGCCTGTTCCCGTTGCCATGACCAAAAGGCTCCTACGCCTTCCGTCCATGAAGGCCTGGCACACGCTTCGTACGGCTTTCTTTTGGTAGTCGCGGTTGGTGACCTCGTCGCGAATCTGGGGATTGGAGATGTCCTGGCGAGAGCTCGCTCGCTGCTTGAGCAGCTCGAGTTCCTCGATGGTATGGAAGTCAAAGACCCTTCGCACCTTAAAACCGAGCTGATCCAAGCAAAAGATGCGATACCCGTTCGTGTAGTAGGCTATGGGCTTGTAACCAAGCTCCACGCACATCTTGCTTGACGCCTCTTCCACACGCCTACGCGCGGCAACAGGTCCTTGCTTGGTCATGGTCGTGTAGTCGATGATGGCCAGCGGACGGTTGTCGCGACCGTAAAGCACATAGTCGACCGTCTTGCCGTCCGCAATCATGCACTGAATGCCTGCGCTGGCGGGCATAGCTTGGTTCGGCCTGTTGACTATGGGCCAATTGGCCTCGCAGAGAGATGCGGCAATAAAGAGCCTCTTGTTCTCTTCTTCGTCGCGGTTCTTGCTCACGTTAAAGTGCGTATAACGCATACGAGACGCGTACTCGACAACCACCTCGGGCTCTACGACTACCTTCTCTGGCTTTTTGGCTGGGCTTGCAGGCTTGGACCGCTGCGCTCCTTGTGAATGTTGGGCTGCGGTGGGCCTTCTTTGTGCTTGAGTGGCCTTTCGCACAAACAGCGGGTAATCGTCTATCGCCCCAAGCGTAATGCATGTATCCCCAACCACAAAGTGAAGCAGCTCCAAAACTCTCTGCGCCTGAGGAAAGCCTATGGTGGCATCGTGGGCGGCCGCATTGCCAAGCTTTCGGATGGTGTGCATGGCGTCGATGGTAGGCTCGTCATGGATGAACGCGACGAACGCCGGATCGCTGAGCACCTCAAAGAGATTAAGGCTGCTCGAGTCTCCGACTTTCAGATTGTAGATGAGCCGCGCGGTATACTCTAGCGCCTTGCGCGCGGTCGCAACGCTGCTGGTAGGGCTCACGGCGAGGAGCGCCTCCGCCTCGTTGCAGAACTGTGCCAGCTTTCCCAGTTGAGGAATCGCGTTCAAAAAGTCGAAGTTCACGTCAGTCTCCAAACATCTGCAAGTACAGTCCTTTATACGTTACTACCGAAGTGGGACACCCTGCGCGACATATCGGTAGGAACAGCATGTACAAAGGGTAGCAAACGCATGGGACAAGAATTCTCTAACGGAAACTTGTCGAATGATATTACAGCCCCAGCTTCCCATATATGACTAATGCGGAGCATCCACCTACGCCCATGGCAACGCCACCACGTGCTTTCGGACAGCTTACCGTGTACGCAAATCCCAATTTGTCGAGATGTTCGGGGCGACGACAAACGAGCTGCTAAGTAGCTGGAAAACGTCAGAGCTTGTAAAGTGTGTCACTTCGATTGACACAGGTAGAAGCCCAAAATGCAAAATGGAGCCAAGGACTGGTTTAGCTCCTGGGGTGCTAAAACTAAGCGCGTTGTCCTCTGGATCATATATCTCCTCGGAGAACAAAGCCATGGAGGATGGATCGGAGATACACAGAAATAAAGAGGTGCAACAAGGTGACCTTTTGATTGCCAGGAAGAACACTCCCGAGCTGGTAGGAGCCTGTGTCTTGGTAAAGGAGGCAGCGTCTAACCTAATGTTTCCGGACCTTGTTTTTCGCATGCATCCCAATGATGGAATCGAAGGGTTGTACCTCGTTACTCTCTTGTCGAACTCTCCATTTGCGAGCGAAGTTCGCGGGCTGGCGCATGGTACGGCGCGGTCAATGTCGAACATTCCCAAGTCGGTTTTGGCAAAACTTTCGATACCCGTACCTCCTCTAACGCTTCAGCAGGAGTTCGGCACCTTCGTCACGCAGGTCGACAAATCGGGATTTGACGAGAGAATCAAGTTGCTTTGTCAGCATATTGATCTCACCATCGGAATTGTAATGAGCGAGATGCAAGGCAACGCTGTTTTCATCGAGCTGCTGGTGCAGATTTGCACGCTTGTACGAAATGCTCCGCACCGTAGTTATGCAATCCCCAGACCTCATGTCAGCACCTTGCAATGCCTAGCTGGACGATCGCATGACGATTCACGCTGTGCTCAGCTCAACCTTGTATAATAAGAAATTAAACTCAGCATGCTTGATATTCGGGTTGGACGTCAACGGTGGGATACTCCACGTTGTTGTCGGAATAGGCGAGTACGTGCACATTGTGACCGAGTATAGACCAGACGACTCAACATTCATGCCCGACATGAAGACGAGAAGGGAGAAATAGCCATGAAGTGCTTCCATTGCAAAGGCGAAACGCGCGAAGGAACCACCGTCTTCGCGGTACAGCTCGAAACGTGCCTCGTGGTAATCAAGAACGTACCCTGTCTCGAATGCTCCCAATGCGGAGAGATTAAAATCTCCGACGAGACGATGCTGGTCGTCGAAAGGATCATCGAAACCTGCAAAAAGCTGGTCCAAGAAGTGGCTGTCGTTGACTATAAGCTGGCAGCTTAGTTTTCGTTTATGGAAATAATCGTGACGCCTTCCCGCCTCTGCGAGAAGGCGTTTTCTTTTGCTCTGCTATCAGCCTCACGAGATGTGTAGCAACTCATCAATGCCTCGACAAATTCGGAATATGCCAACCACGTACTAGCAGACTAGCAAACGTACTTGCGGTGCGAATGCCTCACGTTGTTCTGGTCAACCATCGCATACATGAGCGTCGTATCAATCTTCTGATGCCCGAGCAGCCGTTGAACCTGCTCGATGGGCATACCCTTGTCTATTGCCCTGGTCGCCATGGTTCGTCTGAACTTGTGCGGATGCACGCGATCGACACCCGCCTCCTTGCCGAGCATGCGCAGACGACTCTCCACCCCGCTTATCTCCAGCCGTCTAATCGGATTGGAAAGGGAGACAAACAGCGCAGGGCAGTCATCATCTCTCAACTCCAGGTACTGCTGTAGGTGCACCTTCGTTCGAGCGTCAAAGTACACGACTCTTTGCTTGTTGCCCTTCCCAAGCACGATGCACTCGCGTCGACTCATGTCCACGTGGGACCGATTGAGTCCCACAAGCTCGCCCACGCGCACGCCGGTGGAGCTAAGGAAGTCGATCATGGCAAGGTCACGCTCCCTTTCGCAGTGGTCGCGCAGCCGCTCGAGTTCCTCGTCGCAGTACGTCTTCTTAACCGTTCTGCACGAGCGTATCTTTCGTATGCGGCGAACGGGACTCTTTACTATGTGGTCCTCGTCCTCGAGCCACGAGAAGAACGTCGACAGAACGCGGCGGACGTTGTCAACGGTGGCGTTGCTCGCCCCACGTGCCAAGGGGTATTCGTGCAAGTACTCACGTAAGTCATCGGTCGTGATCAACGACGCATGCTTGACCATCACGCTCAAGGCTTTGTTGAGTGTTGACTCGTAGTACGAGACGGTTCTTGCCGAGCAGCCCTCCACGCGCTTGGCTGCCAAAAACGCTCTCAAGAGTTGCTCGTTTTCCGAAGCGCTCGGCACCTCGTCCGCCTTCTTCGTGATGACATCTATCTGCGAGAAGACCGTCTCCAACGTCTTTTTCAACTTGGCAAGCTGCCAGTTGTTGAGCGCGGACACCATGTCGTTGAGCACGAGCGTTGCCAGGTCATTTGCGGTCATTGCGGTCCCTTCGTCGCTTATCCAGAGACCACAATCTTGCTTGAGTGGGCATACTACCGCTTGTCCTCGACTATCCTCACGAGCCCCGAGCCAACGGCAAGGTCATATATCAGTACCTTCTCTTGCTTCCCAAAACGACACCGCATCTTGCCATCGTCAATCGAAAGTACGTATCCCTCCCCAAACGTATTGTGCTCTATTCGCATAAGATAATCATCCGGCGCCACCTCAACATTGGCGTCGCTTGGATGCAGGAAATCAACGAGCGTCCCACGCGTATCGGAAGGAACTCCAAATACGTATACAAGCATGTCTGCGACGACGGTGTCCGTTATCATCTTTTGGATGCGTCCCGTTGCAAGCGAGTACCTCGTATAGTTAAGAATCACCTTGTCGCCGTACCGCTCGGCAATGGCGGTGTTGTAGTGAACCAGCTGGTCCCCGTCAACAGACAAGCTCTTTACGGTTCCATCCGTCGCCCCGTTGAGAAACGCCTCGATTAGCTCCTGCTGTCTCATCCTTTCGCCACCTTACTCCGAGCCACGACATCTAGTCGCTGTAGTCGATTATGAAATAGGGGCTCATGCTATGCCGCGAGGCCAGCGAGAGCTTCTTGCCGGAAGAGCTGACGACGCACTTGGACATTACCGACTTTTCGGCTTTTTCGATACGCACGACTTTGAACCAACAGCCGAAGTCCTTTGCCTGTGATCGATAGTAACTTGGGATCCTATCCAGCTCCGGTACTTCGCGCTGGATGCTCTCCACATGCATCCAGTATCTATCCGATCCGCCGCTATGGATCAGGAGAAATCTGGGATCTTCCTGCTTGAGCATGTCCGTGGCAACACGCAGCGAAACCGGGTTTCCGAGCTTGCCGTACCACACGAACCCATGCCGATCAATCATGTGCTGATGCGCCGCAATGGTCCCGCATTCGGGCGCAAACGTCTCTGCAAATCTAAGGGCTATGGTTCTCATTCGTTCACAGGCTCCTTCGCACGCGATCTCAGTTCAGCAGCTTACGCGCACGACTTCGGACTTGCCGCTCGATCATCCTTAGGCGGCGCTTCGTTATTCCCGCGCGCGGACCCCGAGAGAACTCGAAGTCGAACATGCTGCGCACCTTCGCGCGCGTCTCTCGCGTCATGTATTCCCGAGCCGTCTGGAAGAAGTCGTCGTATACGCGCGGCACGAACGCAGACGCATACGCCTCCAGATGAGCGTCATCCGTCCAGTCGTCGCCGAAGGCCTGATGGTATAGCGAGTTCCCGTGGTCGAACAGCGGAGCGAAGGACACGAGCTCGTTCGTGTGGCTATTTGCCAGGAATCCGAAGTTGTTGTAGTGGCGGTCCGTGTTGCAGATAATGGCATCCAACGCGAGCATATCGCTCAGAGCTTGCAAGTAGTTCTCCCCCATCCGCTAGCAGCGCTCTGCCACC
>CACXDP010000121.1 GCA_902766445.1 uncultured Coriobacteriaceae bacterium | reverse complement strand
TCGGTCTTCGCCATGCCGCGACCGCCCTCGTTCCAGCCGCCTTCCCACTGATTAGCCGCTACCGCGCCGCCCCATAGGAATCCCTCGGGAAATGCCATGCTTTGCTCCTTTGTACGTTGGTGAATAGACCATTCAACCATATCACAGACCTAAGGAATCCCAACCCAGCGAAGCGGCAAAAGGGAAGGCATGAGCAGCGGGGTCGTCGCCCGGCATCGTCGCCCTCACAGGCCAAGGGAAGAAAACCCGGACAGCGCAGAAACACTGACCGGGTTCACATGTGACTTGCTTGCAGAGCCTAAATCTGGGCGAAGGCCTGCTCCACGTCGGCGAGGATGTCCTCGACGTTCTCCAGACCTACGGAGAAGCGAACCATACCGGCTTCGATGCCGGCTGCGACGAGCTGCTCGTCGGTGAGCTGACGGTGCGTCTCACTGGCAGGATGCAGGACGCAGGTGCGGATGTCGGCGACATGGACCTCGTTGGAGGCAAGCTTGAGCGAGTTCATCCATTTCATGGCAGCGTCGCGACCACCCTTGATGACGAACGAGATGACACCGCTGCACCCCTTGAGATACTTCTGGGCCAGCTCATGGCTCTCATCGCCCTCGAGGCCGGGGTAAATCACGCGCTCGACCTTCGGAGACTTCTGCAGGTACTCCGCCACCGTCTGAGCGTTTTCACAGTACTGCCTCATGCGCACAGCAAGCGTCTCGAGGCCGAGGTTGAGCAGGAACGCAGAGTGCGCCGCCGGATACACGCCGAAGTCGCGCATCAGCTGCATGCGTGCCTTGATGATGTAGGCAGCCTTGTCATAGGTCTCGGTATACGAGATGCCGTGGTACGAATCGTCCGGCTCGACGAGCTCGGGGAAGTTGCCGCTCGCCGCCCAGTCGAAGTTGCCGCTGTCGACGATAACACCACCGACCTGCACCGCATGGCCGTCCATGTACTTCGTGGTGGAGTGGATTACGATGTCTGCACCGAACTCGATGGGCTTGCACAGGATCGGCGTGGCAAAGGTGTTGTCAATGATGAGCGGTACGTTGTGACGATGCGCGATGTTTGCGAAGCGCTCGATGTCAAAGACCGTTAGCGCAGGGTTCGCGATGGTCTCGCCAAAGACCGCCTTGGTGTTCGGTTTGAAAGCGGCGTCGATCTCCTCGTCGGTGGCGTTCTTGTCCACCCAGATGGTCTCGATGCCGAGCTTCTTGAAGGTGAAGGCAAAGAGGTTCACCGTGCCACCGTAGATCTCGCTCGTGCTGATGATGCTGTCGCCGGCCTGTGCGATGTTCAGTACCGAGAGAAGCGAAGCAGCCTGACCTGACGTGGTACACATGGCGCCGATGCCACCCTCGAGCGCGGCAATCTTGTCCTCGACAGCCATGACGGTGGGGTTGGCGAAGCGCGAGTAGATGAGCGACTTGGTGGGGTCGTCAAAGACGGCCGCGACCTCCTCGGTGCTGTCGTACACGTAGGTCGTACTCTGCACGATGGGCACCACACGCGGCTCGGTATTCTTGGGCGTATAGCCCGCGTGCAGGCACTTGGTTTCGTCTTGCATAATCATTCCTCCTTTTGTGGCATGCATCTGCCAAAAGCATGAGTATACGACAGTAACGGGTCAAGCGCGCCGATCTCAGACGGTTGCCTCAAACAGTACCTTGTCGGCAATGTGGACACGCTCTACACCGGGCGTCTTGTACTTGTTGAAGTTAAAACTGACCATGTAGCCCGTACTCAAGCCGAAGTATTCTAGATACGCCATAATCTGTCGCTCGCCTTCGGCGTTATACCTTGGCCCACGCCATATCTTCAACTCCACCACATAGCGTCGTCCGAGATAGTGCACCACGACGTCCATACGTGACTTGTCCCTCGTCTGTTCTTCGACGCTGTATGTTCCCGTACCGTTGATAATCGGTGCAAGGTAAGTAAGGAAACGCTCCCTGCCCTCCTCCTCAAGAAACTTCTCGTCAGCATTACCGTGAATCCTTCTTTGTGTCTCCACGAAGTGCTCCAGAATCAGCGGCATGTTCAAACTCTGATCTTCGTTGATAAAGATGGACTTATGTACCAAAGCGTCGCTACGGAACGCATCATTCTTGGTTGTCTCGCCGAGAAAGTGATGGTAGAGGAGCATCTCGAAGATACGATTCGCGACCGCAACAGACCCGTTGATATTCTTGATGAAGCCATACATGCGTAGCTGTGCTTGCTCCTCATCATAAGGCTGCCAAGATATGACATCGCCCTTCATGAGGATGTCGCGCAGCTGACGCTTGAGTTGAGGATAGCTCGTAAGTTTGCCCATGAGCGAGCCGAACAGCGTGTCATCTCCATCCGAGAGGAGGGTTTTTATCGCCTCATCCAGACCCTGCTCCGTCCAAGCCTCGACACACCCCAGCTTCTTGCTAACGACACCGTCCATCAACTGACAGAGACGCGACACGAGATAGGGATATCCACTGGTGTACTCACGAAGGCTCCTCGCCATCGCGAGTGCATCCATACCCGTATGATGGTCGGCCTCATATTCGTCAAGCATGCCCCTGATGCCCACCTCGGACAGACTCATGTCGATATCGAAATCAGCTGCGATGTTCCACGGACTGTTCGTCTTCCGCTCCTCATCAGGCCGGATCTTTGCCCGCAAATGCTTGATGTCTGTCACTCCAGCAAGAATCACGGACTGGAACGTTGGAATGCCCTTGTCCTCCCGGTCAAGATAGGCATCCCGAAGCTGTGCGAGAAAGTCTAAGAACACCTGATTGTTCGTTGCGGAGTCTACCTCATCAATCATCAGGACTAGCCTTCTCTCAGCCTCCCTACACCAGCGCCTAAACACACGAAAGAGTCCATCCAAGCTGGCTGCGCGTTCTTCATCTTTATTGATCCTGTCGAATTCATACAGACTGTTCTCGGGAATAGAGACACGTTCAAACTCATAGAGATCTAAGAAGATCCTACTCAGTACCTGTACGAATGCCCCCTCGCTTCTATAGCCCGAGCTTCCTATTTTCTGGAAACTCAGGCTGATGACCTCGTAGTCGTTTGAGAGGAATTTGCGCAGAGCGCTAAGCGTCGTAGTTTTGCCATACTGCCTCGCTCGATTGATGCAGAAGTACTTCCCTGCGTCGACGAGTTTCCTAATCTCCACCAGCCTCTCACCGATGTCCACCATGTAGTGCTTTGTAGGATTGCAGATTCCCGTTGTGTTGAACTCTCTCTTCACCACAGCCCGCTCCCATTCCCTTTCCGTACGCCATCAATTGTAACGGAACACATTTTCGTGTCAATACATTTGTTCGATTTTATGGAAGAGAAGAAGCGTGGCGGATTGTATTCCGCCACGCCTCTGCCCCGCGTCGAACTACCGCTCTCAGAGACCTAACTGCACCTTCATCCAATCGCGGAATTCGCCAAAGTCCCCGGTAGCTTTGGTGCCAAGCCCCGTCCCTTCGACCTTGCCGAGCTCCCGCTGAGCCACGCCGTTGGCGTCGACCGTCAGGACGTACACCTTCCCCTCGTTCTTTGCATAGGCATCCGGTGCCTTGGTCTCCCAGATGTAGTACGTGCCTGTCGGCAGGTTGCCTACGAAGTACACGCCAGACTCGTCGGACTCGTAATACCCTACGCCGTCCTCCCCCATCGTCTGACCAGTCGTCATCTCAGAAAGGTCAGCGTAGAAGATCCTGAATCGCGCACCAGCAAGTGAGGTGTACGTGTCCGCAACCTTGCGCAGGATGACCTTGTGCTTGGTGGTCGAGACGTTCAGGAGACCGAACGACGCGATGTCGGGATTCGTCACGGCCTTGTAAGGCAGGTGGCTTTCGTCATTGTCACCTTCTGCGAGCACGAAGTCTTCAAGCTTGAGTATGACGGCATCCTGTCCGCCGCTCAGTGCCTTAATCGCTTCCGGCTCGATGTCCGCGAGGAAGAACTCAGCGATGAGGCCGATGTTCTTCTTTTCCATGGCCTTGTCTCCCACGAGGAGAAGGTAGAAGTTCTTGTTCGTCCAAGTCAGCGTGGCGTCGCCCTCGGTCGTCGTCGGCCATTGCGGCTCGCCACCAACCGTCAGGGGCTCTTCCACGAGATAGTAGACACCCGTCGGGAGCTTCTCGAAGAAGACCGTACCCTTCGCCGGGTCGCCATCCTTTGCAGGGGAGTCAGCCGAAGTGGCATCGATGATCTCGCCAGACCTCTGGTAAGGCTTCTGAGGAACGATCTTGCCATCCTCGACCCCGATTCCGGTATAGAGCATGAACCTTGC
>CACXDP010000120.1 GCA_902766445.1 uncultured Coriobacteriaceae bacterium | reverse complement strand
GATTAGCTACGGTTAACTTATCCAGTTGTTAGTTGTGGCTTACTCTGAAAGGTCGCCAGTATGCCCCTTACGCTCTTGCAGGCAGGACAAAGCAGCATCATCACGCGCATCGGTGGCAAACCCGAGGTGCGTCAGTTCCTCGAGGGGTTAGGGTTCGTGGTGGGGACCCCCGTGACGGTCATCAGCCAGATCGATGGCAACGTCATCTGTGCCATCCGTGACGCGCGCGTGGCCATCAGCGAGCAGATGGCAAAGAAGATCTACGTCTAGCCGCAACGCACCCATACGTCAGCAATCAGCCCAGGAGAGGGAAGGAGCAGGCATGACACTGCGAGAGGCCAAAGTCGGCCAGACGGTCAAGGTCACGAAGCTTACGGGGACGGGCCCTGTCAAGCGCCGCATCATGGACATGGGCATCACCAAGGGACAAACGATTTACGTACGTCGCGTGGCACCGCTGGGCGATCCCTTGGAGATTACGGTGCGCAGCTATGAGCTCTCGGTGCGCAAGGCGGATGCCCAGATGATCGAAGTCGAGGAGGTGGCATAACCATGGCGGAGATTACCATCGCCCTTGCGGGCAACCCGAACTGCGGCAAGACCACGCTCTTTAACGCGCTCACTGGCTCGAATCAGTATGTGGGCAACTGGCCCGGCGTCACGGTGGAAGAGAAGCATGGCAAGCTCAAGGGGCACTCGGATGTTACCATCGCCGACTTGCCTGGTATCTATTCGCTTTCGCCGTACACGCTTGAGGAGGTCGTCGCGCGCGATTACCTCACCGATCAGCGTCCGGATGCAATCCTGAACATCGTGGATGGCACCAACCTCGAGCGCAACCTCTACCTCACCACGCAGCTCGTCGAGCTGGGCATCCCCACGCTCGTTGCCGTCAACATGATGGACGTGGTGCAGAAGAACGGCGACGTCATCGACCTTGCCGCGCTCGCCAAGGCGCTCGACTGCAAGGTGGTGGCCATCTCTGCACTCAAGGGCACGGGCATCACCGAGGCGGCCGAGGAGGCCGTGGCGCTTGCGCGATCGGGCATCAAGCCCATCCCGCAGCACCGATTCACGGGCAGTCTGGAGCACGCCTTTGCCCACATCGAAGAGGTCACAGTTCACGAGTTGCCCGAGGAGCAGCACCGCTGGTACGCCATCAAACTCTTCGAGCGCGACGAGAAGGTTCAGCAGAAGTTGGGTCTTTCGGAAGCGACACTGGCCCACATCGAGAAGGACATCGAGGCTTGCGAGACCGAGCTCGACGACGATGCTGAGTCCATCATCACCTCGCAACGCTACGACTACATCACCTCCATCATCGGTGGCTGCCTGCGGCGCGCCAACGCCGGTGAGCTCACCACGTCCGACAAGATCGACAAGATCGTGACGAACCGCATCCTAGCCATCCCAATCTTCATCGTCGTGATGTTCTTCGTCTACGCGCTGGCTATGGGCGCCCCCATCGGCGACGGCGGCATTTCCATCGGCACCTTCCTCACGGACTGGACGAACGACGTGCTCGGTGCCGAGTGGCTCGTCGCGGGCTCGCGCTCGTGGCTCGAGAGCTTGGGTGCCAGCTCCGTGGTCACCGGCCTCGTCTCCGACGGCATCGTCAACGGTGTGGGTGCGGTCCTCGGTTTCGTTCCGCAAATGCTCGTGCTGTTCCTCATGCTTGCCATACTTGAGGACTGCGGCTACATGGCGCGTATCGCCTTCATCATGGACCGCATTTTCCGCCGCTTCGGTCTATCGGGAAAGAGCTTCATCCCCATGCTCGTGGGTACGGGCTGCGGCATCCCCGGCATCATGGCCTCGCGCACCATCGAGAACGAGCGCGACCGGCGCATGACCATCACTACCACCTGCTTCATTCCCTGCGGGGCAAAAATGCCCATCATCGGTCTCATCGCGGGCGCCTTGTTTGGCGGCAACACATGGATTGCCACTTCGGCCTACTTCATCGGCGTAGCAGCTATCATCATTTCGGGTGTCATGCTCAAGAAGACCAAGAGGTTTGCCGGCGACCCCGCACCCTTCGTCATGGAGCTGCCGGCCTACCATGTGCCGAGCGTGGGCAATGTGCTGCGCAGCACCTGGGAGCGCGGCTGGTCGTTTATCAAGAAGGCCGGCACCGTCATCCTGCTCAGCTCCGTCATCATCTGGGGCCTCTCCAGCTTCGGAACGGTCAACGGGCGTTTCGGTATGGTCGAAGAGTTGTACGAAGACGAGACACTTGTGGATGACGCGTATGTCGAGTCCGTCGCTGCTCGCTTGGGCATCTCGGCCGATGAGGTCAACCCCATGGATGACTCCCTGCTCGCCGTCTTCGGCAACACTTTCGCGCCCATCTTCACACCGTTGGGCTTTGGTGCCTGGAAGCCGGCCGTGGCCTCCGTCACCGGCCTCGTGGCCAAGGAAGAGGTCGTCTCCACGTTTGCCGTGCTCTACAACGCCGACACCGAGGCTGACGACTGGGATGACGAGGGATCCCCGATCTGGGCTAACGTCGCTGCCGACTTCGAGTCCTTCAGCGGTGGACACGGACAGCTCGCGGCCTTCGCGTTCATGATGTTCAACCTGCTATGCGCACCGTGCTTCGCGGCCATGGGTGCCATCAAGCGCGAGATGAACAACGGCAAGTGGACGGCGTTCGCCATTGGTTACATGTGCGTCTTTGCCTACTGCGCGGGGCTGGTCGTGTATCAGCTCGGGCTCGCTGTGGCCGGTGCCCTGAACCCCTTGGGCGTGGTTGCCGCCGTCGCCATCCTCGGGTTTGTGGGCTACATGCTCTTTGTAAAGAAGTACCAGGAGGCGGATCGCCTGTTGGTCGAGTAAGGCACATACTCTGCGGTTTGACGTGGCGTGCAGCCAGGGTGTACCTGCCCTTGGCTGCGCGCCTTGGTTTCGAATATGACTTCGAATCGGGCAATGAGGGAGGTGCGTCATGGCGGACGCCATTATCATCGTCGTGCTTGCGTGCGTGCTGGCGCTCATCATACGGGGCATGGTGCGGGGGAGCATCCGCACCTGTGATACGAGTTGCGGTGGCAATTGCGGAAGCTGTGGGCATGCCTGCTCGGCACCGCGCATTCGGCTTACGGACGAGCAGCGTGCTCAGCTGGCAGAAATCGACAAGAGAAGTGGGGTGCACTGATGATTACGACAACGCTCGGCATCGAAGGGATGGCATGCTCCATGTGCGAGGCGCATGTGAACGATGCCATCCGGAAGAACTTCTCGGTAAAGAAGGTCAAGAGCAATCGTTGCAAGAAGTCCTGCGTCGTCGTCTCGGAGGAGCCGTTGGACGAGGCGCGCGTACGTGCCGTCATTACCGAGCTTGGCTATGACCTCGTCTCGTATTCGTGCTGATGAATGCGGGTGGCGGGGGGATGTTTCTCCTGTCACCCTGTCCCGTCCCGAAACCGGTCCTCTGGAGTCACCGAGGGGGCTTCTTTGCGAGCTAGTGATGGCTGTTACCTGTACGCCGTGTTTCAGAAGTCTGGTGAAATAGATTGGAATGCCGCGCGAGTCTTCCATGGAGGATAATAGCTTTAACGAGGGTACGGCGACCCGAAAGAAGAGCGAAAGGAGTCAAATCATGTTGCGTATGGCTATCTGTTGCGGAGGCGGGTTCTCATCCAGCACCATGGCGGCCCACCTAAACAGGCAGCTCGAGGAGAAAAACCTGAAGGACAAGGTGTTCCTCGAGTTCATACCCTTCGCCAACCTTTACGGTGCCGACTCGGCGTTCATCCAAGGAGTTAAGCGCAATCGCCAGGACGAGGTCGACGTGGCCATGCTGTGCCCGCACCTCGAGTTCGACGCGAAGCGTGCCGCCGCGGAAGGCAAGCTGCACATCCCCGTGTTTGTGCTGCCCATGCGCCTCTATGG